>NZ_QHHV01000059.1:0-223099 GCF_003947245.1 Actinoplanes sp. ATCC 53533
ATCCGGACTCGTATGGCTATCGTCCGTGGCGGGCTCCTGGGGACGCGGTCGAGGTCTGTAAGCAGCGGTGTTGGAAACGTGACTGGGTGATCGATCTCGACATCCAGAAGTTCTTCGACACCGTGGCGTGGGACCTGGTCGTCAAGGCGGTGGAGGCCAACACCGACCTCTCGTGGGTGGTGCTGTACGTGAAACGGTGGCTTGAGGCGCCGGTGCGGCAGGCCGACGGGACAACGCTGGTGCGAGATCGTGGAACCCCGCAGGGGTCCGCTGTCTCGCCGGTACTCGCGAATCTGTTCCTGCATTACGCGTTCGACGTGTGGATGGCCCGGGAGTTTCCCACGGTCACATTCGAGAGATACGTGGATGACGCGGTGGTGCATTGCGTGAGTGAGCGGCAGGCACGAACGGTGCTGGCGGCGATCGGTGCGCGGATGGAACAGGTCGGGTTGCGGTTGCATCCCGATAAGACACGGATCGTGTATTGCCAGGACGATAAGCGGCGTGCCTCGTACGAGCACACCGAGTTCACGTTTTTGGGGTTCACGTTCCGTCAGCGAGAGGCGCGGGACAAAGGCGGGCGGCGGTTCAGTTCGTTTCTGCCCGCGATCAGCAAGAACGCCCTGAAGAAGATCAGCGCGGAGGTGCGGTCGTGGCGACTGTACAACCGTACTGGTCAGGACCTGATCGACGTTGCGCGGGACATCAACCCGATCGTCCGTGGCTGGATGCAGTACTACGGAAAGTTTTACCGGTCGGCGATGTACTCGCTCCTGGCGCGTATCAACGCCTATTTGATGCGTTGGATCCGTAAGAAGTACAAACGGTTGCGGGCGAAGGGGAAAGCGTTCCGGTGTTGGCGTGGGATTGTCCAACGGTTCCCGCGTATGTTCGCGCACTGGGTATGGGTGCCCTCCGTCCCAAGCGTCTGGTGAACAGGGTGACAGGAGCCGTATAAACCGAGAGGTTTACGTACGGATCTGTGGGAGCCCCGGGCTGAAATGCCCGGGGCGACCCGGCCTTCCCCATCGGAAACGTCCTGCTCTGCTTCCCCATCGGAAACGTCGCCCGGTCGAGGCGCGGCGACCGGCAAGCGGAACCCGCGCACCCCCTATCCGGTGTTTCCTATGGGGAAGCAGAGCAAAGTAGTTCTGACGCATCGTGGTGCCCGGGAGAGGTGCGCGGTGGTCGCGGCCGTGGCTCGGCACGAACCCCAACAAGCGCTGCCGCTCGACCCGATCCGGGAGATCAGCCCCGCCCGGTGCGGCTCGCCGCTCGCGTCGGCTCGCCGCTCGCGTCGGCTCGCCGCTCGCGTCGGCTCGCCGCTCGCGTCGGCTCGCCGCTCGCGTCGGCTCGCCGCTCGCGTCGGTTCGCTGGCGGTGTCGGGCTCGCCGTTCGTGTCGGTTTGCTGGCCGTGTCGGCGCGTTCGAGTAGTCGTCCGGGTCGTGGTCGGGCGGCGCCGTGGGATGTCGCTCGCAGGGCCACCACGGTAGCGATGGCTATCAATGGGCGTCAATGGATTCCGGCAATCCTGGTGAGTTTATTTTGTGGGTTGACGTAATCCGAAATTCGCTCTTAACCTGACCTGCGGGCTCGTCGGTTGGCGTCGGACGCCGGCCCTTGAGGGCTCGCAACTTCCATAGGTAAGCGCTGTCCTGGCGCAGCCCCGCAGTGGTTGCGCCGGGGTGGCCGATCGTGCATGCAGTGATTGATCTCGATGCGCGCGGGGTGCTTGGGTCGGCTCTGCCCGGCAGTGGCGCGCCCGGCGCGCAGTACCGAATTCTTGTCTCGTGACGCCGGTCCGCCGGCATTTCAGGAAGGGACAGCGATCCCGATGACCGATAGATCCCACGGATCCTTCCGGACGGCTGTGAGCCGCCGGGACATGATCAGAATGGCCGGGTTGTCCGGTCTCGGCCTGGGCCTGGGCGCGTGCGGCCGTGGGTTCGGCGGTGGTGGCGACGACTCCGCGGGCGATGCCGTTCGGCTGAACATGGTGTGGTGGGGCGACGCGACCCGGGCCCAGAAGACTCAGGCGGCGCTGGACATCTTCCAGCGCAAGCACTCCGGCATCACGGTCAAGACCGAGTATCAGGACAGCGGGCCGTACAAGGATAAGCTCGCGACCCGCTTCGCCGCGGGGGAGCCGCCGGACCTGCTGGCGATGCGCACCGACAGCCTGCGGGAATATGCCGATCGGGGCGCGCTGCTCGATCTCAGCAAGCATGCCGACATCCTGGACCTGGGCAGCGTCGTGGACAACGCGCGCAAGCTGGGCGTGGTCGGCGACAAGAACTTCGGCGTGCCCTCGGGCCTGAACAGCGTCGGCTTCGTGGTCAACAAGACCCTTGCCGACAAGTACGGCGTCACGATTCCCGACGGCGACACCTGGACCTGGGACGACCTCGCCTCGTTTGCCCGGCGGCTCACCCTCAAGAGCGGCCGCAAGGTGTACGGGACGGTGTTCGAGCCGGCCACCCTGGCCAACGTCATAGTCTTCACCCGGCAGCGGGGCGAGGACTTCTACACCGCCGACGGGAAGCTGGGCCTCACCGAGGCGACCCTGACCGCCTGGCTGGAGATGATCGAGAAGATGCGTGCCGAGGGCGGCTTCCCGCCCGCCGGCTTCGTGGACCCGAGCATCGGCAGTTCGCCGGACAAGTCATACCTGGCCAAGGGTACGGTGGCGTCGCAGATCATCCCCACCAACAATTTTCTCAACTACAACGCCGCGGCCGGCGGCAACCTGGTGCTGCTGCGGATGCCCGGCGAGACCACCGCCAAGCGGCGGGGTCAGTCCATCGACACGCCCGCGCTGTGGTCGGTCTCGGCGAAGTCCAAGCATCCCAAGGAGGCCGTCACCCTCCTGAACTTCCTGATCAACGATGTCGACGGCGCCAAGGCGGTCGGTACGACCAGGGGTGTGCCGTCCAACAAGAAGATCGCCGAGGACATCAAGGCGACGCTGCAGCCCGACGACAAGACCGCCACCGACTATCTCATCGGTTTGCAGGCCGAGAGCCTGCCGCCGGCGTACACGTATCCCACCGGCTCCAGCAAGCTCAACGGGATCCTGCTGTCGCTGACCTCCGAAGTGGAGTTCAAGCGTAAGGCCCCGGCGCAGGCGGCCAAGGAATTCCTCGACGGAGCCCGCGAAGCGCTGGCGCAGTGAGCCTGGCATGAGCACGTCATCCCCGACGACCACCCGCGCCGGCACTCCGCCGCCGGTGGACGGGAATCCGGTGGCCTCGGAGCGGTCCCGCGCGAAGCGTCGCAACGACCGGGCCGGCTATCTGTTCCTGCTGCCCTGGTTCATCGGGATGCTCTTCATGGTCGTCCCGTTCTTCGCGTCGCTGTACCTGGCCTTCACCGACTACAACCTGCTCAACGCTCCGCAGTGGATCGGCCTGGACAACTTCCGGACCATGCTCGGCGACGAGAAGCTGCATCAGTCACTGAAGGTCACCTTCATCTACAGCTTCGTGTCCGTCCCGCTGTCGCTGGCGGTGGCCCTGGGCGTCGCGATGGTCCTCAACCGGGGCATCCGTGGCCTGCCCGTCTACCGCGCGGTCTTCTACCTGCCGTCGCTGCTGGGCGGCAGCGTCGCCGTCGTCCTGCTGTGGCGCTACATCTTCGGCCTGGACGGGGTGGTCAACCAGTTCCTGGGCTGGCTGGGCATCGAGGGGCCGGGCTGGACCTCCGACCCGCGGTACGCCCTGACCACACTGATCATTCTGCACATCTGGACCTTCGGGTCCCCGATGGTCATCTTCCTCGCCGGGCTCCGCCAGATCCCGGCGCTCTACTACGAGGCCGCCGCGATCGACGGCGCGAACCGGTTTCAACAGTTCCGGTCCGTGACCCTGCCGCTGCTGAGCCCGATCATCTTCTTCAACCTGATCCAGTCGCTGATCGCGTCGTTCCAGACCTTCACGCAGAGCTTCGTGATGAGCAACGGCACCGGTCAGCCGGCCAACTCCACGCTCTTCTACAACCTCTACCTGTACCAGAAGGGCTTCACCGAGTTCGACATGGGCTACGCCTCGGCCATGGCCTGGGTGCTGCTCGTGATCATCGCTCTCTTCACCGGGCTCAACTTCGTGGCAGCCCGGTACTGGGTCTTCTACGACAACTAACGATCGGGCCGGCATGTCGATCATCAACAGTCAGCTGCCAGAGACGCCACCGGACGACGAGGACACCTACCTGGAACGCAGCACCGGGTCCCGCCGGTCGCGGTTCACCCGCCACGTCCTGCTGTGCGCGATCGGCGTGGTGATGGCGTACCCCCTGCTCTGGATGATCTCCAGCTCGCTCAAGCCCAGCGGGCTGGTCTTCACCGACCTCGCGTTGTGGCCGGCCACCTGGGACCTGAGCAACTACCCGCGCGGGTGGACCGCGCTGAGCGAACCGTTCAGCGTCTACCTGCTGAACTCCTTCATCATCGTGACGCTCAGCATCGTCGGCAATCTGTTCTCCTGCTCGCTCGCCGCCTACGGTTTCGCGCGGTTGAAGTTCACCGGCCGCAAGCTGTTCTTCGCGCTCATGCTCGGCACGCTGATGTTGCCCGGGCACGTCCTGCTGGTGCCGCAGTACATCGTCTTCGCCAAGCTCGACTGGCTCAACACCTACTATCCGCTGCTGGTGCCGCACTTTCTGGCCACCAACGCGTTCTACATCTTCCTGATGGTGCAGTTCATGCGGGCCCTGCCCACCGAGCTCGACGACGCGGCGCGCATCGACGGCTGCGGGCCGTTCCGCACCTTCTGGAGCATCATCATGCCGCTGTCGCTGCCGGCGTTCGCGACCACCGCGATCTTCACCTTCATCTCGGTGTGGAACGAATTCTTCAGCCCGCTGCTCTACCTGACCGATCCCCAGCTGTACACCGTGCCGCTGGCGTTGCGGCAGTTCGTCGACTCCGAGGGCCAGTCCCAGTGGGGCCAGATGTTCGCGATGTCGTTCGTCTCGCTCGCGCCCGTCATCGGCTTCTTCATCGCCGGCCAGAAGTATCTGGTCCGGGGCATCGCGACCACCGGCCTGAAATAGCAGTCCAGCGGAAATCGAGGATCCCACCTTCATGACACCCCAGCAGCGACCGGCCGGCCGCCGGTACGCGTTCGTCGGCACCGGCTCGCGCGCCCGCATGTATCTGGCCGCGCTGCTCGGCAGCCACGCGGACGTCGGATACCCGGTGGCGTTCTGCGACACCAACGAGGTGCGCATGGCGTACTACGACCGGCTCGTCGGCGAGGCGGGCACGGCCGCGGCGGTGCCGCACTACCGGGCCGAGGACTTCGACGCGTTGCTGCACCGGGAACGGCCCGACGTGGTCGTGGTGACCTCGCCCGATGCCACCCACGCCGGCTACGTCAGCCGGGCGCTGCGGCGGGGCGTCGACGTGATCGTCGAGAAGCCGATGACGGTCGACGTCGCCGGGCTGCGGCAGATCCGCGACGCGCTCGCCGCCGGCACCGCCGAGCTCTCCGTGACCTTCAACTACCGCTACTCCCCGCGCAACACCGAGGTGCGCCGGCTCATCGCTGACGGCACCATCGGCGACATCACCTCGGTCGCTTTCGAATGGTGCCTGGACACGGTCCACGGTGCCGACTACTTCCGCCGGTGGCACCGCGACAAGGCCACCTCCGGCGGCCTGCTGATCCACAAGGCGACCCACCACTTCGACCTGGTCAACTGGTGGCTCGCGGACACCCCGTCGGTGGTGTTCGCGCTCGGGGGCCTGCGGTTCTACGGCGCGGACAACGCCCACCGCCGCGGGCTGGGACCGCGTCCTCACCGCGGCCGCGACGCCCCTGCCGGTGACCCGTTCGCCCTGGACATCACCGCCGACGACCGGCTGCGGGAGCTCTACCGCGACGGCGAACACCTCGACGGCTACATCCGCGACCGGGACGTCTTCTCCGACGGCATCTCCATCGAGGACAACCTGAACGTGGTCGTGGGCTACCGGGGCGGGGCGTCGATGTCGTACACGCTGCACGCGCACAGCCCGTGGGAGGGCTACCGCGTCGCGATCAACGGCACCGCGGGGCGCATCGAACTCGAGGTCGTCGAGCGTGGTCACGTCGTACCCGCCTCGGCCGGGACGGCGATCGGCGCGGCGACCGCCGCGGCCGTGGTCGACCCCAGCGCGACCGGGGCGGCGCGGGAGGCCGGGGCGTCGTCGCTGCGCCCCCGCGGCACGCACCTGCTGGTGCAACGGCACTGGGAACCGGCCCGGGAGGTGCCCATCCCCGCCGGGCACGGCGGGCACGGTGGCGGCGACACGATGCTGCTCGACGACGTGTTCCGCGGTGCCGCGACCGATCCGCTGCGCCGGCACGCCGGCTTCGCCGACGGGGCCGCGAGCGTCCTGGTCGGTATCGCCGGCAACGAGTCCCTGCGTACCGGGCGGGCGGTCCATCTCGACGAGCTCGGGCTGTCGCTCGTTACCGGGGCGCCCACCGGAAGCGAAGGGTGATCGACCATGGAACCCGGCGGGAGCGTCGACCTCTCCGGCACGGACCGGCCGCCCTGGGTGGCCGACAACGGTGACGGCACCTACCGCAACCCGATCCTGCACGCCGACTGGTCCGATCCCGACGTCATTCGGGCCGGCGACGACTTCTACCTCGTCGCCTCCAGCTTCCACCGGGTGCCGGGGCTTCCCGTGCTGCACAGCCGCGACCTGGTCAACTGGTCGATCCTCGGCCACGCGCTGCCGCGCCTGGCACCGGAGGAGGACTTCGGCACCCCGCAGCACGGCTGCGGGGTGTGGGCGCCGGCCATCCGGCAGCACGACGGCCGGTTCTGGATCTTCTACCCGGATCCGGACCGGGGGATCTTCGTCGTCACCGCCGCCGATCCCGCCGGCCCCTGGAGCCGGCCGCACCTGCTCAAGGCCGGCCGTGGCCTGATCGACCCGTCTCCGTTGTGGGACGACGGGTCGGCCTACCTGGTGCACGGCTGGGCCAGGAGCCGGGCCGGGTTCAACAACAAGCTCACCGGCCATCGGATGGACCTCGAAGCCACCACGCTGCTCGACGACGGGCACCTCGTCGTCGACGGCGACGCCCTGCCCGGCTACCGGACCCTGGAAGGACCGAAGCTCTACCGCCGCGACGGCTGGTACTGGATCTTCGCCCCGGCGGGCGGGGTCAGCACCGGCTGGCAGTCGGTGTTCCGCTCGCGGCACGTCTTCGGCCCGTACGAGGACCGCATCGTCCTGGCCCGGGGCGGCACCTCCGTCAACGGGCCGCACCAGGGCGCCTGGGTGACCACCCCGGCCGGTACGGACTGGTTCGTGCACTTCCAGGACAAGGGTGCCTTCGGACGGGTCGTGCACCTGCAACCGATGCGCTGGCCAGCAGGCGAGTGGCCGGCCATCGGCGACCCGGCGGAGGACGGCGTCGGCCGCCCGGTCCCGGGCTGCGCCAAACCGGTGACGGAGCCCGCCGAGTTACCGAGGGCACCCGCGGCCGGTGACACGTTCGCCGGACCCGGGCTCGGGCCGCAGTGGAGCTGGGCCGCGAATCCCGACCCGGACTGGTGGACGGTCCGCGGTGGACTGCGACTGACCTGTGCCGCCACCGATGCCGATGGTGACCTGCGCCGGCTGCCCAACCTGCTGGGCCAGCGGCTTCCGGCCGACCGGTTCCGGGCCACCACCACGCTCCGCCTGACCGGCGCCGCGGTCGGCGCGCGGACGGGCCTGACCGTGCTAGGTGCCACCTACGCCTGGATCGGGCTGGAGCGCCGGGCCGGCGGATACGCGCTCGTGCGCCGCACGGCGGCCGCCGGCCGGCCGGAAGTCGAAGCCGCGGATCCGGTGCTGATCCCGGGCACCGCCGACGGGCCGCCGCCGCGGGTGACTGTCGGCGTCGACGTTCATCCCGATGCCCGGTGCCAGTTCTTCGCGGCGGTCGAAGCCGGCCCGCCGAGGCCGGTCGGGCCCCCGTTCACCGCGACGGCCGGCCGGTGGGTCGGTGCGACCCTCGGCCTCTTCGCGACCGCGCCGGTGGCCGCCGGCCCGGCGGGTACGGCGGAGGTGACCGCGTTGGCCATCACCGGGCGTACCGGCGAAGAGCTCTGATCCGGTGCACCGCACCGCCCAACCGGAGAGGCCACCCATGCCCGACCAGGCCGCGACGGTGGACGCCGCGCATCTCGCGGTCGGCGGACGCCGCGTCGCGAGTTACGTCTGGCAGCCCCGGCTGCCGGCGGCGCTGTCCCCCCGACCGTTCGTCCACCCGGTGCGCACCCTGACCGGCACCGAGGTCACCGAGATGATGCCCGCGGATCACCCGCACCACCTCGGTGTCGGCGTCGCGGTGGCCGACGTCGGCGGTGCCAACTTCTGGGGCGGCCGCACCTTCGTGCGGTCCCGCGGCTCGGTGCTGCTGGCCAACCACGGCGTCCAGCAGCACCGGGAATGGGCCACCCGGACCAGCGCGGCACTGGTCCACGAGCTGCGGTGGACCGGCCCCGACGGCGTCGACCTGCTGCACGAGCGCCGGCGCATCACCGCGCTGCCGGTCGACGACCGTTGCTGGGCCCTGGATTTCACCTTCGAGCTGACCAACATCACCCCGGTGCCGCTGACCTTCGCCAGCCCGGCCACCAACGGCCGCCCGGGAGCCGGCTACGGCGGGTTCTTCTGGCGGGCGCGCCGTGGCGACGGGCGGATCCACGTGCTGGGCCCGGAACGGTCGGGAGAGCGTCACCTGCACGGCCGGCGCACCCCGTGGCTGGCGCTGACCGGCAACCACACCGCTCCCTGGACGCTGATCTTCGTCACCGCCGGGCCGCAGCCGGAAACCGATCCCTGGTTCGTCCGCAGCCGTGACTATGCGGGCGTGGGCTCGTCGCTGGCCTGGACCTGCCCGCTGGTCGTCGCCCAGGGCGCGGGCATCCGGCGTCGTATCGTCACCGTCGTCGCGGACGGAAGGCTACGCTCGCGGCAAATCGCAGACATCGCCGGCGCTGTCGTCGCGGGCTCGGCCGAATCCGGACGGCTGTCGTGACCACCGGCCGGCGGGCCGCACACGTCGCACGGCGAAGGGTGGAGGACAGTCATGGCCGACCCGCCGCACGCGACCGCGGTCCTGCGAGTCGACGGACGTGACGTCGCCGAGTACGTCTGGCGGCCGGAGCTGCCCCTGTCCAGCTCGCCGCGGCCGTACCTGCATCCGGTGCGGACACTGGCCGGCCGGACGGTCACCGACGCGGTGCCCGACACCCATCCGCATCAGGTGGGGATCAGTATCGCCGCACCGAACGTCGACGGCTGCAACTTCTGGGGCGGCCGCACCTGGGTGGCCGGCCACGGCCCGGCCTGGCTGGACAACCACGGCACCCAGAGCCACCACCGGTGGCTGCGGCACACCAGCACCGATCTCGCACACACCCTCCGCTGGGTGGATCCGCACCACACGACCCTGCTGCGCGAACGCCGCTCGATCACCTGCCGGGGCCTGGGGGAGACGGCCTGGTCCCTGGGCGTCCGGACCGAGCTGACCAACGCCACGGACCGGCCGTTGGTGCTGCGCAGCCCGGCCGCCCAGGGCCGGGCCGGTGCCGGTTACGGTGGATTCTTCTGGCGTGGCCCCGCCGTGTCCGGCGCGGCCCGCATCCTGAGCCCGGCCGGCACGGACGTCCGTGCCGTGCACGGCGCCGTCGCGAGCTGGGTCGCCGTCACCGGCGACAGCGACGGCGGTACGTGGACGGTGCTCTTCGTTCCCGCTGACGAGACCACCGCCGCTGACCGCTGGTTCGTCCGCGCGCGTGACTACCTGGGCGTCGGCTCGTCGATCACCTGGGACCGTCCCCTGGTGCTGGCCCCGGAGCAGACCATCGAACGGCACATCGTGGCGGTCGTCCTCGACGGCGTGGTGTCCCCCGCGACGGCTGCTGATCTTGCCGGCAGCGTACGGTCGACGCCATGACGGCACCCATCCGTCCGAGCCGACCCCGGCAACCCGAGGAGCCCGCCCGGCAGGAGAGCCTGCGGACCCTCAACCTCGAGCTGGTCTTCCGGCACATCCTGGCCGCGGGGCAGCCCATCTCCCGCACCGAACTCGCCACGGTCACCGGCCTGACCCGGCCCACCATCGGCCGCATCGTCGAGGAGCTCCTCGCCGGCCAGCTGATCACCGAAACCGGCATCGCCCGGGACGGGCGCGCCGGCCGGCCCCGCGTCGGCCTGACCATGTCCAGGACCGGCCCGGCCGGCCTGGGCCTGGACATCCGCGCGGACGGCCTCGCCGCCTGCATCGTCGACCTCACCGGCAACGTCCGCCATCTGGCCTTCGAACCGGCGGCCTACACCGGCGGCAACGCCACCGCCGTGCTGGCCGACGTGGCCCGGATGGCCCGGATGGCCGTCGACGCCGCCTCCGGGGAACAGCTCACCGTGGTCACCGCCACCCTGGCAGTCCCGGGACCGGTGCACGCCGGCGTCGTCCGCACGGCGCCCGGACTCGGCTGGCGCGACGTCGACGCCGGCGCCCTGTTGCGCGGTTTCACCCTGCATCTGAACCTGCCGGTCGCGGTCGACAACGAGGCCAATCTCGCCGCGCTCGGAGAGCTCTACGCCAGCGTGAACGCCCTCGACAGCTTCGTCTACGTCTCGGGCGGGCTCGGCATCGGCGCGGGCATCGTCCTGGACGGCCGGCTCATGCGCGGCGCGCGCGGCTGGAGCGGCGAACTCGGGCACGTGACGGTGCACCCGGACGGCAAGCCGTGCCCCTGCGGCTCCCGCGGCTGCCTGCACACCTACGCCAGCCTCGAAGCCATCCTCAGCGCCAACCCGGTGCCGGAAGGCGCATCGCCCGACGCCGCCATCCTCGCCCGGGCCGAGGCCGGCGACGCGGCCACCCTCGCCGCGCTCGACACCGCCGGAACCGCGCTCGGCGTGGCGCTGTCCGACATGGTCAACATCCTCGACATCGACACCGTGCTGCTCGGCGGCAGCTTCTCGCTGCTGTCGTCCTGGCTCGCCGCCAACGCCAGGACCGAGATAGACCAGCGCGTCCTCACCGCCGCGTGGGCCCCCGTCACCATCCGGCCCGCGCTGCTCGGCCCGGACGCCGCGGTCATCGGCGCGGCCCTCACCTCGATCGACCAGATCCGGCAGCATCCGATCGCCTGGCTCGCCCAGCAGCCGCAGGGGTCCGGTCAGCCCCTGGGCGCCGACGGGATGATCGAGCTACCGGAGGACACGGCGATCCGGTGACCGTCATCGGTGTCCGGGCCCGGGGGTTCGTGACGCGGCGTCACCTTACCGGTCAGTATCAGGAAACCTGACTCTCCCGTTGAACCGTTGAGGGCTCAGGGGAGTATTCCATCATGGTCATGACCTGCGGAGCTCCGAGCCCGGTGTACCGATTCTCGCGGCCGTGACTTCCGGCGTTCGGTGCCAGCGTGAGGATGAGATCATATGCGGAGAAAACCGAAGTCCATCCGCTCGAGAATCATCGTGTCTCTCGTCGTGCCACTGGTTGCTTTGAGTGCTTTGTGGGGTCTGGACGTGTACGGGTCGCTCGCCGACGCGTTCGCGCTCAGGAGCGCGCAAAGCACCCGGGACCAGGTGGGCCGCCCGTGCGATCTCCTGGTCCAGGCGTTCCAGGCCGAGCGGAGCCGGTCCCAGGAATTCCTGGCGGTCACCCCGCGGAACGTCGAACCGCTGCGTGCCCAGCGGGCGGAAACGGACGCGACCGTGGCCGAGTTCCGCCGCCTCTCCGCGCAGTACGACGCCCAAGGGACGGCTGCCGAGATCGCCCGCGCCCGGATCAACGACATGATCACCAATCTGGACGCGCTGGCCCGGCTGCGAACCCAGATCGATGCCGGGAGTATCACCCGCGCCGCCGCCCTGACCGGGTACAGCAGCCTCATCAGTTACGCCTTCGGGGTGCTGTCGGCGGCTGCTTCCTTCGTCGACCTGCCCGTGGAGCGGACCATGCACATCGTGGTCGAGATCCGCCAGATCGGGGAGTTGTTCAGCCAGGAGGACGCCCTGCTGACCGGCGCGGCGACGGCGGGCCGGTTCGGCAACGGGGAGTACCTGCAGCTGATCAAGATCGTCGGAGCGCTGCGCTTCCAGATCACCGCGGCCGGCGCGGGACTCCCGGAGAAGGAGCAGGCCGCCTATCTCGGCATGCTGAACAGCCCGACGTTCTCGGTGTTGCGCGCCACCGAGGACGAGATCATTCGCAACAGCCGCGCGAGGGGCACCGTGCCGATCGCCATCGAGGCGTGGCGAACGACCTTCAACCCGGTCGCCAGGCAGCTCTACGACTTCCTCTCGGGCGGGTACGACGCGGCCATCACGCACGCCCGCGAGGCCGGCGACCGCATCCTGCTCCGCTTCGGCCTCGCGGGCGGCCTGGGCCTGTTGGCGATCATCTGGTCACTGTTCCTGGCGATCCGCATCAGCTGTTCCGTGGTGGACCGGCTGTCCGTGCTCCGCGCCGCCGCCACCGACCTGGCCAGCAGGCAACTGCCCGAGGTGATCGCCCGGTTGCGGGCCGGCGAGCAGGTCAAGGTCGATGACGATGCGCTGCGCCCACCCGTCGGCGACGACGAGATCGCGGAGGTCGCCCTCGCCCTCAGCGAGGTGCGGCGCAGCGCGATCGATGCCGCCGTCGCCGAGGCGGCCCTGCGCTACGGGATGAGCAAGGTGTTCGTCAACATCGCCCGCCGCAACCAGACTCTGATCGATCGGCAGCTCAGGGCGCTCGCCCAGCTCCGCGCCCCGGGCACGGCGGAGCAGTCGCAGCCGGCCGCTCAGGCCGAGCAACTGGCGACCCAGATGCGCCGGCACGCCGAGCATCTGGTGATCCTCGCGGGCTCCGCCCGCAGCCGCGGCGGGTTCCGTCCGGTGCCGCTGGCCGAGATCATCGGTAGCGCCGCCGGCGAGGTGGAGGTCGCCGAGCGGATCGAGGCCGGGTCCGTCGTCGATGCCGAGGTCCCCGGGCGCGCGGCGGCCGACATCGTGCACATCTTCGCCGCGCTGCTGGAGAACGCCATCGCCTTCTCCCCGCCGGACACTCCGGTGCGGGTCTCGGCCCAGCGGGCTCCGCAGGGTGTCGCGGTGGAGATCGAGGACCGCGGTCTGGGCATGACGCCGTCAGCGCTGGAGGAGACCAACCGCACGCTGGCCCGGCCCCCGGACTTCGACCCGGCCAACAGCGCCCGGCTGGGCCTGTTCGTGGTCGCTCAGCTGGCTGCCCAGCGCGGGATCCGGGTCTTCCTGCGACCGTCCGATTTCGACGGCATCACCGCCGTGGTGATCCTTCCGCCGGACCTGGCGGACGTGGCATCCGGGGACGGCCCGGACCCGGCCGCGCAGCCGGCCCGGGCCGGGCACCGGGCGGACGAGGCGGGACCGGTCGGCGAGCCGGCGACACCCGATCTGGTGTCAGCGGCATCCGCGACGATGCTGCCCCGGCGCAAGCGCACCACGGGGACACCGCCGCAGGCGTCGTGACCGGCAGGGGAGTCACGGGGGTCACTTGGACTGGGTGTGCAGCGCGAGGGCTTTGAGGAAGATGGCGGCGATGTCGGCCGGGTCCGGCGCGGTGAACACGCCGCCGCCCGTGGTGCCGGTGATCTGCTGGAGCGGCCCCTGGGTGACGTCGGGCCCGATGCCGATGGCCACGATGTCGACCGGTCGGGTCGGGTCCTTGAGCTGCCCCAGCCGGGCCAGCAGCGCCGGCAGGGACACACCGTTGTCATCGTCGTTGTCACCGTCGGTCATGATCACGACGGTGTTGAGCCGGCCCGGGTCCCAGCCGTCCTGCATTTCCTGGTAGGCCGCCAGGATCGTGTCGTAGAGACCGGTGTCGCCGTTCTTCTTCGGCTTGATGGCGGCCAGCTGCTGGACGGCGCGGTCCCGGCTAGCCACCAGCGGCCCGACCGGCAGGAGCTCGCGGTGGTCGCGGGGGCCGTCGAGGTTGGTCGAGAAGGTCCACAGCCCGAGGGCCCAGGAGTCGTCGAACAGGTCCAGGCCGCGCGTGGCCGCTTCCACGGTCACCTGCTCGCGAGTCCGGTTGCCGGCGGTGGGCACCTTGGTCAGCATCGAGCCGGACACGTCGATGACGGCCAGGATGCGGCCGGGGTGGGTGAGCGCCAGCCACGCCTCGAGGGTCCGATCGACGGCGCTCAGGTCCACGCCGCCGGACGTACCGCCAGATCCTCGGGCGGTGGCGCTCGGGGTGGGCGCGCCGGCGGGATAGGCGAAGCCGGCGCCGCCGGCACCATCCGCACCGCGCAGGCCCTGCCGCGCGAGAGCGTCGCGGAAGCCGGGGGACCCCAGCGCGGTGCGCAGACCGGCGGCCGCTTGCGACACCGCCGGGGCGGCACCGGGCATGACCAGGAACGGATAGTCCAGCGAGGGTGGCGCGGGCGTGACGTAGCGGGCGGCCAGGGGAATCGGCGCGGCCGCCGCGTTGTATTGGATGACCGCCTGTTCCGGCAGCACCGCCGCGGTCAGCGAGCTCGCGATGGCGGCCGCGTCGAGCGAGCGGGGGAAGCGGCTGAGCAGGTCGTCCCGCACCGCCGAGCCGCCCTTGGCCAGCGCGCGCAACGTGGCCACGGTCGCGGGCTGTGCCTTCGGGCCGAGCTTGGCCGCGGCCTGTCCGAAGGACAGCAGACCGGACAGCCCGGCGGTGTCGCGCGTCGGATCGACGACGCCGGCCGTGATCTTGTTGCCGGCCTGGGTCTGCCGCAGCAGCGAATCCCACGTCAACTCCGCGCCGGCCGGGCCGAAATTGCCCGCCACCGGCTGGGGCACGGCCAGCACCACCGGGCTGACCGCGATCGACGTCGTGTCGGTGGGCCGGAAGCCGGCCGCGGCGGCCTGCAACCGCAGCCGCCACATCGAGGAATCCGGCACCCACACCTGCGGGACCTGCGCGCTGCCCTTCGCCTCGCCCAGACCGAGCAGCCGCTGCCCCTGCTGGGCGGCCACCCCGGCCGCCACATCCGCGGACTCCTGCCCGGTGACCTGCACGGCCACGCACTTGCCGTCGACCGTGGCGGTCTCGGTCCAGTCGGCAGCCGTCGAGCGGATGGCGGGCGCGATCTCCGGCGCGGCCACGACCGACAGCCGAACCTCCCCGGCGCAACGCGGCCCGCTGAGCAGCCGGACACCTGCCCAGCTCGCCGTGGCGACGACGGTCAGCGCCAGCACGGCGGCGGCGACCTTGAGGGTCCGGACTTGTCTCTGGGTTCGGTGTCGACCTGGCACCGGGCAATGGTCCATCACGGGAACCGAGATACCGACCATCCAGCCAGGAATGTATGCGGGCACACGTTGTGGGCGCGGAACTGTGGCGCACTACCTGCCGTTTTCGGGAATATCGAGGTCGGCGCCGGCGGTCCGGCGCTGCCACGTCAGCCCTTGAAGGCGCCGTCCATGATGCCCGTCACCATCCGCCGGCCGACGAAGACGAAGATCACCAGCAGCGGGACGGTGGCCAGGAACGACCCGCTCATGGCCAGGCCGAGATCGATGTCCCGATTGCTCTGCAGGGCCTTGATGGCGATCTGCACGGTGTACATCTCCGGCGACTTGAGCACGATGAACGGCCAGAGGAAGTCGTTCCAGGCGGTGACGAATCCGAACAGGCCCAGCACCAAGGCGGCCGGCCGGACCAGCGGGAACGCGATCCGCCAGAAGATCTGCCAGGTGTTGGCGCCGTCGATGCGCGCCGCCTGCAGCAACTCGTCGTTGAGCGCGCTGGACAGGTGCTGCCGCATCCAGAAGATCCCGAAGGCGCTGGCCAGCCCGGGCACGATCAGCGCCTGCAGGGTGTCCACCCAGCCCAGCGACGAGATGATCAGGTACTGCGGAATGACCGCGAGCTGGGTCGGCACGGTCATGGTGAGCACCACGAAGAGAAACAGCGCGTTGCGGAAGCGGAACCGCAACTTCGCGAAGGCGAAGCCGGCCAGCGCGCACAGCACGGCCTGGCCCACGCCGACGCAGACCGCGACGATCAGGCTGTTGGCGAGCGAGCGCAGGAACGGCACGGTGGTGAAGACCAGGTCGGCGAGGTGGAGGAAGTTGTCGCCGGGCACGACCGCCGGCGGCAGCTGGTACGCCGTGGCGCTGTCGGTGGTCGCCACGACGAACATCCAGTAGAGCGGGAACAGGCTGGCTGCCACGGCCAGGCCCAGGCCGAGATAGGTCCACCAGCGCACCCGTTCGACGGGCCGGCGGCGTGAGCGGCGGGTCATCGAGGTCATCAGCGTTCCCGTCGGACTCGGGCGGACAGCAGATAGTTGATCCCGGCGAGCACCACGACCATGACGAACAGCGCGACCCCGATGGCCGAGCCGTAGCCGAACTGGAACTGCCCGAAGCCCTGCTCGTAGAGGAAGAGCGTGAGCGTCTGGCATTGCCGGATCGGCCCGCAGGTCAGGCTCGCGGAGGGGTTGAGCAGCAGGGGCTCGGTGAAGATCTGCAGGCCGCCGATCGTGGAGGTCACCACGGTGAACACGATGACCGGCCGCAGCGAGGGCACGGAGATGTGGCGGAACTGCTGCCAGCCGCCGGCGCCGTCGACGGACGCCGCCTCGTACACCTCGCGGGGGACCGCCTGCAGCGAAGCCAGGTAGAGCAGGGTCGTGTAGCCGCACCAGCGCCAGGTGACCATCGCGGCGATGAGCAGGTGACTGCCCCAGGTGGACTGTGCGAAGTCGACGGGATCGATGCCCACGAGGCCGAGCAGCCAGTTGAGCATGCCGTAGTCGCGGTCGAAGAGTTGCGCGAAGACGATGGTGGTGGCGGCCACCGAGGTGACGTACGGGACCAGCAGGGACATCCGGAACAGCAGCGCGAACCGGAGCCGGACATGGTTGAGCAGGTGCGCCACGAGCAGGGCGATGATCAGCTGCGGAACGGTGGAGAGCACCCAGATGCTCAGCGTGTTGCGGACGGCGCCGAAGAAGCGGGGATCGTCGAAGAGCCGGCGGAAGTTGTCGAACCCCACGAAGACGTGCTCCCCGATGGGGTTCCAGTCGAACAGCGCGACGTAGAAGGTGAACAGCAGCGGGACGAGCCCGAAGATTCCGAAGATCACGAAGAACGGTGCGATGTAGACGTACGGTGCGATCCGTTCGCCCCAGCCTTCCCGGACCGGCCGGGCCGGTGCGGTGCGGACGCTCCGCACCGGGTCGAGAAGCGTGGCCACGCTACTTGCCGATGGCGGTCTTGATGTTCTTGACCGCCGCGTCCCACGCCTGCGCCGGTTGGCCCTTGCCCTGCTCGACGTTGGTGATGGCGTTCAGGAACTCACTTCCGATCGCGGAGCTGTCCGGCCCGATCAGGAACGGCTTGAGCCCGAGCAGCGAGTTCGTGTAGATCGTTCCGGTGGGCGCGTCGGAGAAGAACGGGTCCTTGAGACCGGTCAGCCTGGGGTCGGTGTAGACCGACGGCGTGGTGGGCAGCGCCCCCACGCTGACGAAGTGCTCGAGCTGGCCCTGCGGTGACTGGGTACCGGCGATGTAGTCCCAGGCCGCCTTCGCGTTCTTGGCGTTCTTGGGGATGGCCAGGTAGCTGCCGCCCCAGTTGCCCGACTTGCCGGGGATCGTGGCGATGTCCCACTTGCCCTTGGTGCCGGGGGCGTTGGTGCGGATGCTGTTGAGCATCCAGGAGGGCGCCGCGATGGTGGCGAACTGGCCCTGGTTCATGCCGGCGTTCCAGCCGCTGGAGAACGAGCTCTGCTTCGCGGTGATACCGGCCCCCGCGGCCTGTAGGCCGTAGTCGAACGCCTGCCGGACCTGCGGATTGGTGGCGTAGACCGGGGTGCCCCGCGGGTCGTAGTACTTTTCCGTGCCCTGGTTGACGGCCTGGTAGAAGACGCTGGTGGCGGCGTTGTCCACGAACGGCTTGCCGGTCTTCGCGGTGTATTTCCGGCCGGTCTCGATGTAGGCGGGCCAGGTGGGCCAGAGCTCGCTCACCGCCGCGCGGTCGGTGGGCAGGCCGGCGGCCTCGAACAGGTCGGTGCGGTACGCCATCGCCATGCCGCCGACGTCGGTCGGGATGCCGATGATCTGGCCGCTCTTCGCCGAGCTCTGCGCGATGACCCAGTCCAGGTAGTCGCCCTTGATCTTGTCGGCGCCCAGCTCCCGCAGGTCGTAGAAGTTCTGCGGCTGCTGGACGAACCTCGGCAGGTCGTCGCCCTGGATCAGGACGAGGTCGGGGATCTTGCCGCCGGCCAGCGCCGTGGTCAGCGCCTGGGCGGTCTCCGTGGAGGAGCCGACCTCGGTCAGTTTGATGGTCACGTCCGGATGCGTCTTCCGGTACTCGTCCACCGACTTCTTCTGGTTGATCCCGGTGAACGACCAGAACTCGAACGACTTGCCGTCTCCGGTGCTTGGCTCGGACCCACCGGAGCATCCGGCGCTGAGCGCGAGCACCGCAGCCAGCGCTATCGATGCCGCTCTGCGGAATTTCATGGATTCTCCCCGGAACTCATGAGTGTTCTGGCCGTGCCTCCGGTCGTTCCGGGATCCCCGGCGATTCACTGGAGGGACGCGTCGTCGATCAGGAACGGGGTCGTTCCGGACGTGCTCTCGACATAGAGGGTGGCGGCGGAGAGGGCGCCGGCCCAGGACACGGTCGCCGTTCCGGAGAGCAGCGTCCAGCCGCCGGCGCTGATCGGCGCGTCCGGCGTCAGCCGGACGTAGCTCGTGGTGCCGTTCGCGGTGACCGCCAGGGTGGTTTTGACGGTGGCCGTGCCGCTCTGCGCCCGGGCCCAGACGCTGGTGGTGTAGCTCCTGCCGTTGCTCAGCTTCGCCGTCACGGCCTGGCCGGGCCCGTTCCAGGACGCCGTGCGCCCGGTGGCCAGCAGCGATCGGGTGCCGCCGTGGACGGTGCCGGTGACCGACGACAGTGTCGCGCCGCCGAACGGTGCCCAGTCCGTCGTGCCGTTCTCCATGGTGCCGTTGGCGAGCAGGTTTCCGCCGCCGACCTCGCCGATGCTGCCCGGCACCGCACGCAGGGCCGCGAACCAGGTGGCGGCCATCTTGTCGTAGCCGCCCGCGGTGGGATGGACACCGTCGATGAGGTCGGCGGTGTTCAGCGCGGCGTGCATGTCGACGAGGTGGACGTGCCGTCCGGCGTTCACCTTGTTCCGCACGATGCCGGGAATGGTGGCGTTGAAGGCGCGGCCGGCCGTCTCCTGGCTCGCGGATGCCAGCGGGACGATGGTGGCGACGAAGACGTCGGCCTCCGGCGCGGCCGCGGTGATGTGGTCGATCAGGGTGGACAACCGGGCCGGTGCGCTCGCCAGGTTGTAGTTCTGCAGGACGTCGTTGGTGCCGAGGTGCAGCAGGACGCTGCGCGGCCTGGTGGCCGTGACCCAGCCGGTGATGGCGGCGTCGACCTGGTCGATGCGCCAGCCGGGGTGGCCCTCGTGGTCGTGGTCGCCCAGGGCGGCGGGCCCGTTGAACTGCGAGCCGACGAAGTCGGTCCGGTATCCGGCTGCGGCCAGGCGCTGCCACAGCCCGATGCGGTAGCCGCCCGGCACCTGGGTGCCCTCGGTGATCGAGTCGCCCAGCGGCAGCACGCGCACGCCGCCGTTGGACTCCGCCCGCGCGGCGTCGCCCGGGATCGCCGTACCGGCGACGACCAGGGCCAGCAGCACCAGGATCGACCGGATCCGATTGCCGGCCCGGGGGCGGGGGTCGTGGTTCGGCTGCACGGGAACTCCTCGGATGAGGGCCGGGACCGGCCGTCGGCGCTGATTCGATGTGAACGCTCACAATGCCTGGCACACATTCAGGTTCGCCAATATTGACAGACTGTTTCGCGTGGTTCAAGGCATGCGCTGACGACTCGCTGGCCGGCCTTCTCGTAACAGTTTTCGGCCCATTCTTTCCGGCGGCCCGCCATTGATTAATGGCCGCGGAGGAAATGCCCGGCGCGGCCACGCGACGTCGTCGATCGCGAGCCAGGGCGCGGCGGCCACGGCCGTGGGAGCGAGCCCGGCCAGGGCCATCGTCTCGCGGTGGAGGTGGGACTGGTCGGCGTAGCCGGCGGCGCGCAGCCTCTCCTCGGCCCGGCCGGCGTCGCGGCCCCAGACCTCGTCGAGGGCCACCACCGTCCCGCTGAGCTCGGCCGACGCGCCGAGCACGGCGGCCGCCGCGGCCGGCTCCAGCCGGATCTGGAGGCACTCGCCGAGCCCCCAGCCGGTCGCCCGGAGATCGCCGGGGAGGAGCCCGACGGCGACGCTGCCGCGCTCGTGCCGGCCATGGATGTCGTAGCCGATGCCCGCCCCGTCGCTCAGGTCGATGAGCAGGGTGACGGATGGATGCGCGACCATGGCGATGCCCACGGGCGCCGGGGCGTGCTGGCGGAATCCGGCCATGCTGATCCCGGGCAGCCGACCCGGCCGGCGCGGGACGGCGATGTCCACCCGCGCCCAGTCCGGCGGTGCCCCGCTCGACAGCACGTGACCAGCTTAGGGCGTGCCCAGCAGCAGCCGGCTGGTCGCCTCGGGCGCTTCGAGCACAGGCAGGTGACCGACGCCGGGCAGCAGCTCGACCCGCGTGTTCGGCACCGCGTCGTACCGGTGTGCCGACGAGGGCTCCCAGCGGGGATCGGCGGAGCCGAAGATCACCAGCACGGGGATCCCGAGGGCGGCGAGACGCTCGGGCACGCTCCGCTCGGCGACGTACGCGGTGTTCCGGCTCAGCACCGCCCTGAACGCGCGGTACGACGTGCCCCGCAGCTCGGCGACCAGGTCGTCCGGGACGTCCACCGGGCGGGCGGCCGTGGCCCTGATCCCGCCTCGGATCATCGCGTCCGACCGGATCGACCAGATGAGCGGGCCGAGCGGCGGGCCGAGCAGGACCCGCAGCACGAGCGGTTGCGGAAGGAGCGCGTCGAGACTCGGGCCGGTGCTGATCAGCGCGAGCGACCCGACCAGGTCGGGGCGCTGCTCGGCGAGCGCGGTGGCGACGTAGCCGCCGCTGGAGTGCCCGACCGCGGTGACCTGGCGAAGGCCGAGGCCGTCGAGCACCGCCGCCACCCGCCCCGCCTGCCCGGGCACGTCGTAGGACGGCGGAGGCGGGGACTGGCCGCAGCCGGGCAGGTCGACCCGGATGACGTGACGATGGCGGGCGAGCGCCGGGACCACCGGGCTCCAGCAGCCGCCCGAGGCTCCCGAGCCGTGGATGAGCAGCAGCGGCGGTGCCTGCCGCGGGCCGTCGTGGACCACGTGCATCCCGGGCGAGTGTGCGACGTCGTACTCGTTCATGCGGGAGATGATGCGGGGGCTGCCGGCCGCCGGTCTTGGAGAAATGTCGTGGTGGAGTCGATGACCGCCGGCCGGCGGTTCCGCTCAGACTTGCCGCGTTCCGGACGAAACAGAGTGAGAGGCCGAGCGACGCCGGCCGCAGCCCGGCTCGACCGCCTTGCGAGGACGACTGATGACGATCAACCTCGGTCAGCAGCTCGAACGGCCGGAGGTGGGCGTGTGCGCACCACCCGCCGAGACCCTCCATGAGAGCGCGCGGACCAGGATCCGGCGGGTACGGCTAGCCGGCGGGCTCGGCACGGTCATGCACAAGGAGCCGCTCGGCGCGGACTCCGAGCAGCGGCGCCGCCACGAGACGGCGATGCTGCAGCGCCTGGCGGGGGTGGCCGGGGTCGTCCAACTGGCCGCCGGGGCCGCCGGGCCCGAGGTGATCGTGCTCCAGGACCTCGGCGGCACGCCGCTGTCGGCCGCCGCGCCGGTCACCGGCCCGGCTCTGGTGGAGCTGGCGCTCAAGCTCGCCACCATCGTGAGCGGGATGCACAAGCGCGGGGTCGTGCACAAGGACATCAGCCCCGCGAACGTGGTCCGCACCGACGGCGGCGACCCGGTCCTCATCGACTTCGAGCTGGCGACGACGTTCGCCGAGGACCGTCCCAGCTTCGTGCACCAGAGCCAGATCGCGGGCACCCTCGCCTACATGGCACCGGAACAGACCGGCCGTACCGGTGGGGTGGTCGACCAGCGGGCCGACCTGTACTCCCTGGGGGCGGTGCTGTTCGAGCTCGCCGCCGGGCGGCCGCCGTTCCGCGACCAGGATCCCCTCCGGGTGATCCACGCGCACCTCGCCGAGCAACCCGCGGCGCCGGTGGACCTCAACCCCGAGGTGCCGCGGGTGCTCTCCGACATCATCCTGCGGCTGCTGGCGAAGGAACCGGACAAGCGGTACCAGAGCGCGGAGGGGCTCGCGTTCGATCTCGGCCTGGTCCGTGCCCGGCTCGCGGCGGGCGACCCGGCGCCGGTGGTCCTCGGCGAGCGTGATTTTCCGCTGCGGCTGGCGCCGCTGTCCCGGCTCGTCGGCCGGGACGCCGAGAGCGCCGCGCTGAAGTCCGCGTTCGAGGGGTCGCTCCGCGGCGAGTGCCGCGCCGTTCTGGTCTGCGGCCCGCCAGGCGTCGGCAAGACCTCGCTGATCGGCCAGTTGCGGCCGGCCGTCGCGGCCCGGGGCGGCTGGTTCGTCACCGGAAAGTTTGATCAGAACCGGTCAGATCTGGCGTCGGATGCCGTCGGCGAGGCGATCCGCGGGATGTGCCGGCTGCTGCTCGCCGAGCCGGAGGTACGCCTGACGCAGCTACGGTCGCGGATCGGCGCCTCGATGGGGGCCAACGCTCCCGTGCTGGCCGCCGTCCTGCCCGAACTCGCGGCGCTCCTCGACCTGCCCGCGGCGGAACCGGCCGCCCCGGACGGCGACTCGGAGGCCCGCCTGTTCCAGGCCGGCCTGCAGCTGCTGCGCGCGGTGGCGTCACCGGACCAGCCGCTGGTGATGCTCATCGACGGCCTCCAGTGGGCCGGGCCCACGCCGGTCCGGTTTCTCGACCTGGTCCTGCGCGACGAGGCACTCGACGGGTTGCTGATCGTCGGCGCCTATCGTGAGGTCGACACCGACCACCCCTGGGCGACGATGCTCGCGCGCTGGCAGCGGCTCGGGTGCGCACCCACCGTGGTGCGGCTGGAGAACCTGCCGAGGACCGAGCTGAGCCACCTGCTCGCCGAGATGTTGCGGCTGTCGGAGACCGACGCCGCAGCGCTGGCCGAGGCCGTCGCCGCCCGCACCGACGGCAACCCGTACGACAGCGTCGAGCTGGTCAACTCGCTGCGCCGCGACGGCGTCCTGACCGTGGGTGACGCGGGGTGGACGTGGGACCCCGCCGCGTTGCTCGCCTTCGTCGGCGACGGCGACGTGGCCGACCTGCTGTCGGCCCGGCTGCGGCAGCTGCCGGCCGCGTCGAGGGCGCTGCTGGACGTGATCGCGTGTCTCGCAGGCGACGTGGAGCTGGACCTGCTGGCGGCGGCCACCGGGGAGCCGGCCGCGACGATCCTCGAGCGGCTGGCGCCGGCGCTCGAGGACGGCCTGCTGGCCCTGGAACGTCCCTTCGGCCAGGGCGCCGAGGGCGGCTCGGTCCGGTTCAGCCACGACCGGGTCCGGCAGGTCGCGGACGCCGGCCTCGGCGACCGCCCGGCCCTGCACCTGGCGGCGGCCCGCCGGCTCGCCGAATACCCCGCGTTCGATACGGTCGCCGCGCAGCAATATCTCGCGGCCGTCGACTCCGTGCGCGAACCGGCCGAATGCCTGCGGGTGATCGGTCTGTTCCGGCTCGCCGCGGTACGGCTGCAGGTGGTCAACCCCGTCGCCGCGGAACAGTTCCTCGCGGCGTCGGCACAACTTGTCACCGAGGTGGCCGCCGCGGACCGCGAGCCGCTGCTGGCGGACGTGCGGATCGAGTGGCACGCGGCGCTGTACGCGCTGGGCCGGCTGGCCGAGGCGGACGAGATCTACTGCGAGATCGAGCGCCGCGACCCCGCTCCGCTCGTGCTCGTCTCCCCGGCCTGCGTGCACATGAGCAGTCTCATCTTTCGCGGGCGAACCGGCGAGGCGGTGGCGCTGTGCCTTGATCTGCTGCGCCGGCTCGGCCTGCAGGTGCCGGACCTGGAGGACATGGCCGCGGCGGCCGGGCGAGCGCTCCAGGCGTTGTCCGAGTGGGCCGAGGAGGTGAGCGCGGACGCCGACCAGCAGCGTCCGGAGATCAGCGATCCGCGGATCTCGGCGGCGGCCCGGGTGATCAACAGGGCGATGCCCGCGGCCTTCTTCAGCGACGAGCTCACCATGGCGTGGCTGGTGGCCGAGGCCTGCCGGCTCTGGACCGAGCACGGCCCGCATGCCGCCCTGGTGTGCCCGATCGCCCACGGGGCGGTGGTGACGGCAGCCCGCGACGACTTCCGGACCGGGTACGCGGCGGTGCGGCGCGCGCTGGCGGCCAGCGAGGCGCGCGGCTACGAACCCGAGACCTCGCAGGCCCGATTCCTGTTCGCGGTGAGTGCCGGGCACTGGTTCGAGCCGCTGGAGGACGACATTCAGCAGGCCCGCCAGGCGTACGAGGGATTGGTCCGCGCCGGGGACCTGCTGTTCGCCAGCTTCACCTTCCACGCCTCGACACCGTCGATGCTCGACTGCGCCGGCAGCCTGGACAGCTACGCGACCGAGGTGGAGGCCGGCATGTCCTTCGCGGCGCGGACGGGCAACGACCAGGCCAACTCGGTGTCGCTGCCGTTCCGCCAGCTGGTCCGCGCCCTGCGCGATGACTCCGCGGACCCGGCCGGCTGCTTCGCGGAGCCGGACTACCTGGCCGTCATCGACGAGCATCCCATGGCGTCCGCCTACCACCACATCACCCGGGCGCAGGTCGCGGCGATCTTCGCCGATGCCGGCGGCCTGCTCCATCACTCGGCCGCCGCGATGCCTTTGCTGCCGTTCATCCGCGGCGCCTACGCCACCGCCCGGGCGTACCTGCTGCGGGCTCTCGCATGTGCGGAACAGGTCCGCACCGGCGACCCGGGCGAGCGGGCCGGCGCGCTGGCCGAGCTCGACGCCTGCCGGCTGTGGCTCGCCCGGCGGGCCGTCGACGCGCCCGCCACCTTCAGCCACGTCGCCCGGCTGGCCGACGCGGAGCACGCCTGGGCCGTGGGCGACCACCGGGAGGCGGCCGTCGCCTTCGACGCCGCACTGGACGAGGTCGCCCCGCGGCGGCGCCTGTGGCAGCACGCGCTGATCGCCGAGCGCGCCGCGCGGTTCCACCTCGCGCAGGGCACGTCCCGCACCGGCCGGACGCTGCTGGCGGAGTCGGCGCAGCTGTACCGCGGCTGGGGGGCCGCCGCGAAGGTGCGGCAGTTGGAGGCGGCCCACCCGTACCTGCGTGCCCAGGGCGGCAACCAGCGGCTGCCCGGCGATTCGATCGCCACCACGATCCGGGTCTCGGTGGACTCCATCGACCTGATCGGGGTGCTCAAGGCGTCGCAGGCCCTGAGCTCCGAGACCAACCTGGACCGGCTGCGCACCCGGGTGGTCGACGTGTTGCGCACGCTGACCGGCGCCGACCGCGTCCAGGTCCTGGTCCGCCGGGAGCCGGACGGGTGGTTCCTCGCCCCGGACACCCGCGGCACCGAGCTGCCGGTGGCCGAGGCCGGCGAGCGCGGGATGCTCCCGCTGTCGGCCTTCCGGTACGCCGAGCGCACCCGCACCCCGCTGCTGGTGGAGGACGCCACCCGCGACGACCGCTTCGCCCGTGACCCGTACGTGGCCCCGCTGGAGTGCTGTTCGTTGCTGGTCGTGCCGATCCTCATGCACGGCGCCCCGCACGCGATGGTCGTCCTCGAGAACCGGCTGGTGCGGAACATGTTCACGCCGGGCCGCCTCGACGCGGTCCTGCTGATCGCCGGCCAGCTCGCGGTCTCGCTGGAGAACGCGACGTTGTACGCGTCGCTCGAACGGAAGGTGACCGAGCGGACCCAGGAACTGGCCTCGGCCAACCGGCAGCTGCAGCTGTTGAGCGTCACCGACCCGCTCACCGGCCTGGCCAACCGGCGCCAGCTCAGCGACCGGCTCGCCACGGAATGGCGACGCGGGCTCCGCTCCGGCACCGCGATGGCCGTCGCGATGATCGACGTCGACCACTTCAAGCTCTACAACGACCACTACGGCCACCCGGCCGGCGACGTCTGCCTGCGCCGGGTGGCCCAGGCGGTGAGCGACGCGATGCGGGCCGAGGACATCGTGGCGCGCTACGGCGGCGAGGAGTTCGCCGTCGTGCTGGTCGGGCACGACGCGGAAGAAGCCCGGACGGCCGCCGAACGGGTCCGCGCGGCGGTGGAGGCGCTCGACGAGCGGCACGCGATGGTCGCCGCGGGCCGGGTCACCGTCAGCATCGGGGTCGCCACGGTCGTGCCGACCGCGGAGTCCACACCGGAGCAACTCGTCGCCGCCGCCGACGCCCAGCTCTACCAGGCCAAGCGCGGCGGACGGAACCGGGTGGCCTGAGCCGGGGTGCGGTGCCCCGCTCAGCGCACCGTACGGAAGAAGTCGCGGACGTCGGTGACGAAGAGCCCGGGCTGTTCCATCGCGAAGAAGTGCCCGCCGCGGTCGTACTCCGACCAGTGCACGACGTTGTGCTCGCGCTCGGCGAAGCGCCGGATCGTGATGTCGCGCGCGGTGGAGACCAGCACCCCGGTGGGCACGGTGCCCCGCGCGGCGCCGGACCAGTCGCCGTCGGCGGAGTCCCCGCTGTCCCAGTCACCCGAACCGCTGTCCCAGGCGTTCGCGGTGATGTCCTCGTAGTACACCTGCGCGGCCGAGCCGCCGGCGGCGGTGAGCCAGTACAGGGTGACGTTGGTGAGCAGCCGGTCCCGGTCGACGACCTGCTCCGGGCCCTCGTCGGCGGGGTGGTCGGTCAACCGCTGGAACATCTCGACGATCCAGGCGAGCTGCGCGGCCGGCGAATCGGTCAGCCCGTAGGCCAGGGTGTGCGGCGACTTCGCCTGGATCTGCAGATAGCCGTCGTTGTAGCTGTTCGCCGCCCGCAGCCGCTGCTGCTCGGCCTCGGTGAGCCCGTCCAGCTCGCCGTCGGCGCCGATCGGGTACGTGACCAGCGCGTTGACGTGGACGCCGAGGACCCGCCGCGGGTCCTGCC
Source organism: Actinoplanes sp. ATCC 53533 (assembly GCF_003947245.1). Lineage (NCBI taxonomy): Bacteria > Bacillati > Actinomycetota > Actinomycetes > Micromonosporales > Micromonosporaceae > Actinoplanes > Actinoplanes sp. ATCC 53533. The sequence continues at coordinate 27,008 of NZ_QHHV01000059.1, forward strand.
GGCCCATGGCGGGCGCGACGTAGGAGCCGGTGTCGCCGCCCTGCACCCCGTACCGCTGATAGCCGAGGCCGGACATCAGCGCGAGCAGGGCGCCGGCCATCTTCTCGCTGCCCCAGCCCGATCCGGCGAGCGGTGTGGAGAATCCGAAGCCGGGCAGCGACGGGATCACCAGGTGGAACGCGTCGCCGGGGTCGCCGCCGTGGGCCCGCGGGTCGGACAGCGGGCCGATGGTGTCGGCGAACTCCACGAACGAGCCCGGCCAGCCGTGCAGCAGCAGCAACGGGGTCGCGTCCGGCTCGGGGGAGCGGACGTGCAGGAAGTGGATGGTCTGGCCGTCGATAGCGGTGACGTACTGGGGAAACTTGTTCAGCGCCGCCTCGTGCGCGCGCCACTCGTAGCCGGTGCGCCAGTATTCGGCGAGGCCCCTCAGATACGCCGCCGGCACCCCGCGGCTCCAGCCGACATCCGGCAGCGCGTCCGGCCAGCGGGTGTTGGCCAGCCGGGCGTTCAGGTCGTCGAGCTGCGCCTGCGGGACGTCGATCGTGAACGGGCGGATGTCCACTTCGTTGTTCGTCATAACCACAACGCTAGAAGGCGCTTAGGTCAGTTTCGGTCCTAACAATGGTGCAGACTTCGTGGCATGGCGCAAACGTCGGCCCGGCTGCTGAAACTGTTGTCTCTGCTTCAGACCTACCGGCACTGGTCCGGCGCGGAGCTGGCCGAGCGGCTCGGCGTGGCCGGCCGGACCGTGCGCCGCGACGTCGAGCGGCTGCGCGAGCTGGGCTATCCGGTGCACGCGACCCAGGGCACCGCCGGCTACCGGCTGGGTGCCGGGAACGCCCTGCCACCCCTGCTGCTCGACGACGAGGAGGCGGTCGCCGTGGCGATCGGCTTGCGCACCGCCACCGCCAGCTCGGTGACCGGCATCGAGGAGACCTCGGTGCGGGCACTGGCCAAACTGGAACAGGTGCTGCCGGCGCGGCTGCGGCACCGGGTCACCACCCTGCAGCGCGCCACCGTCCGGGCCGGTGGCCACGGGCCGACCGTCGACCCGGACGTGCTCGTCGCGATCTCCGAGGCGTGCCACCGCCGGGAGCGTCTGCGCTTCGACTACACCACGCACGGCGGCGACCGGATCACCCGGACAGCCGAGCCGCACACCCTGATCAACTGGGGACGGCGCTGGTACCTGCTCGCCTGGGACGTCGACCGCGAGGATTGGCGTACCTTCCGGGTCGACCGGATCCGGCCACGGACCCCGACCGGACCCCGCTTCGCCCCTCGCGAACCGCCCGGCGGCGACGCCACCGCCTACCTCGCCCGCCAGCTCTCCGCAGGCCAGTGGGCGGTCCGGGCGACGATCACGATGCACCAGCCGGCCGAGGTGGTCTCCGCGCGCGTCTGGCCCGGCATGGGCGCCGTCGAGGCAGTCGACCGGGACAGCTGCCTGCTGCACCTCGGCGCCGAGTCGCCCGCCGACCTCGCCTGGATGGTCGCGGTGATCGGGGTCGACTTCACCGTCACCGAGCCGCCCGAACTCGTCGCGGCCATCCACGCCCTCGGTGAGCGCTGCCGCCGCGCCCTCGACCCCTGATCTCTTGACCTGAAGTGAGGTTGAAGCTTGCGGCCTGGTGGGGGTGTCGGCCGCAGCCGGTAGTGATACGCGCCCGGATGGTCGAAGGTTCAATGTTTCGGTTGTGTTAATGACCACCTCTGATCGCCGGTCCGCGGGCCGGGTCGGATCCGTACCAGGGGGCACTGAAGGCTCGTCAACGATCGTTGTTGCACACCAGAAGGAGCCCGCGGCATGGAATCGAACACGTGAGGACCGTCGACCGCGACCAGGTGTGCCTGGTATCGACGGTCGATGAGGCCGCGGCGGCGTCGATATCCATCGCGCTCGTCAGCCACGACGGGGCACAACCACCGACGTTGACCCCGCTGCGTCCGCGGGTGACCGGCAACGTCTCCGCCGTGCGTCCCACCGACGACGTGGTCATCTGCTACAGCGACGCCCCGGCCTCGGATGTGGCGGGGCTGCACCGGGCCCTGGGCAGGGACATGCCGGCCGTGCTCGTCGCGGCCCGCGGCTTCGACCCGCAGGACGTGATCACGGCCTTCGACCACGGTGCCACCAGCTATCTGGTGCTCACCCAGACGCCGGAATACTGCATCGTGGACGCCGCGGTCACCACCTCCCGGGGCGAGAGCTGCCTGAGCCCGATCGCCGCCACCACGCTGCTGCGGCATGTGCACCGGGCCACCTTCGCCGAGCCGGGCGAGCCTGTCCAGACCGACAAGCTCACCCTGCGCGAGCGGCAGATCATGGAACTGCTGGTCATCGGGCACACGATCGCGGAGATCGCCGGCCACCTCACGCTGACGGGCAAGACGGTGCGCAACAACCTGAGCAACATCTACGCCAAGCTGCAGGTGCGCCGGCAGTCGGAGGCCATCCTGCTCTGGCTGAGGTATCAGCCCCAACCGGAGCCGGTCGGGGTGGGCGGCCGCTACCGGATCGCCACCTGAGGCAGCAGCCGCCGATCTCAGCCGAGGTCGGAGCCGTCCACTCCGGACGTGTCGATCCGGGTCAGCGTGACGACCGGGATCACCCGGGTGGTCTTCCGCTGATACTCCCCGAAGCCGGGCGCCGCCGCGACCACCTCGGCGAAGAGCGCGTCGCGTGCGGCGCCGGCGGGCGCGGCGGCGATCGCCTCGTAGGTCTCCCTGCCCGTCTCGACGGTGACGACCGGGTGCCGCAGGATGTTGTGGTACCAGTCCGGGTTCTTGTCGGCGCCCATCGCCGAGGCGACCACGACGGGCCGCCCGCCGATCGTCAGGTATGCCAGCGGGCTCGTCCGCGGCTTGCCGGTGCGGGCGCCGACGGTGGTCAGCAGCGCCAGCGCCGAGCCCTCGAAGGGCCCGCCGACGCGTCCCTCGTTGGCCCGGAATTCCTCGATCACCTGTCGCTGGAAGGCGTTGAAGTCGAAGCCTGTGTCGGTCATGCGTTCCTTTCGTCCGGTCGTGGATCCGGCGGAAGGGGCGGCACCATGAGAAAAGGGCACAACGATCCGTATGTCGACCACATATCGACGGAGGGGCGCCACAATGCGACCGCGATCACGCGGTGAAGAGTGAGCATTGGGCGGTGCAAGAGACGGAATCGCGCCGATCTCTCAATGGCAGAGCCACTACCTCCGGGGTAGGCCCATACGGGGCACCCGAGCACTTTACTTCAAGATCGTCGGCAGTGGCAACGGGGCCGTATGTGATGAATGCGACTATCGGCATGTCTTGTACATATTGATGGTTCTTTTTGCCGGGCGACGCGAGAAACATGGGAAGTCCGGCACCGTCGCGTGCAATCAGGAACGGAGCAACGAGATGACAGGCAACAGAGCGGTTGTCTATCAGGGGCCCGGCCAGGTCGAGGTCCGCGACAGCGACTACCCGACGTACGAGATGAAGGACGGGCCCGGCGTCAACAAGGCCAATGTCGGCCGGCGGACGCCGCACGGCGCGATCCTCAAGACCGTCGCCACCAACATCTGCGGCAGCGACCAGCACATGGTTCGCGGGCGCACCACCGCCCCGGAAGGGCTCGTGCTCGGGCACGAGATCACCGGGGAAGTCGTCGACACCGGTCCGGACGTGGAGTTCATCAAGGTGGGCGACGTCTGCTCGGTGCCGTTCAACATCTCCTGCGGACGGTGCCGCAACTGCAAGGAGCGCAAGACCGGCGTCTGCCTCAACGTCAACCCGGACCGGCCCGGCTCGGCGTACGGCTATGTCGACATGGGCGGCTGGGTCGGCGGTCAGGCCGAGTACGTGATGGTGCCGTACGCCGACTGGAACCTGCTGAAGTTCCCCGATCGGGACCAGGCGATGGAGAAGATCCTCGACCTGGCCATGCTGACCGACATCTTCCCGACCGGATATCACGGGTGCGTCAGCGCCGGCGTGACGACCGGATCCACGGTGTACGTCGCCGGCGCCGGCCCGGTCGGCCTGGCCGCCGCGACCTCGGCGTTCCTGCTCGGCGCGGCCGTCGTCATCGTCGGCGACCTCAACAAGGAGCGGTTGGAGCAGGCGCGCAGCTTCGGCTGCGAGACCGTCGACGTCGCCCAGGGCGACCCGGCCGAGCAGGTTCAGCAGATTCTCGGCCGGGACGCCCCGGCGGTCGGCCAGCCGCTGGTCGACGCCGCTGTCGACGCGGTCGGCTTCGAAGCACGCGGGCACGGCGCGAATGCCGGGACCGAGATGCCGGCGACCGTCCTGAATTCGCTGATGGACCTCACCAGAGCCGGCGGCGGCATCGGGATCCCGGGCCTGTATGTGACCGGCGACCCCGGCGGGGTCGACGAGGCGGCGAAACAGGGCTCGCTGTCGATCCGGCTCGGCCTCGGCTGGGCCAAGTCGCATTCGTTCGTCACGGGCCAGTGCCCGGTGATGAAGTACAACCGGGAACTGATGATGGCGATCCTGCACGACCGGGTGCGGATCGCGAAGAACGTCAACGCCACCCCGATCCCGCTCGACCAGGCCCCGCGCGGCTACCAGGAATTCGACCAGGGCGCGGCACGCAAGTACGTCCTCGACCCGCACGGCATGCTCGGCGGGCGCGCCAACTGACCGAACAGGCTGCCGCGCCGGCCAGGCCGGCGCGGCAGCCGCTCAGCTCACCGCCTGCTTCACGAGCGCGCCGATCCTCGCCTCGGTCTCGGCGGTCAGCCCGGTCAGCGCGAAGTACGCCGGCCACATGGCGCCGTCATCCAGGTTCGCCTCGTCGCTGAAGCCGAGCATCGCGTACCGCGTCTTGAACTTCGCCGCGCTCTGGAAGAAACAGACCACCTTGCCGTCGCGGGCGTAGGCGGGCATCCCGTACCACAACTTCGGCGAGAGGCCCGGCGCGCTGGCCTTGATCACGGCGTGCAGCCGCTCGGCGATCGCGCGGTCGGACTCCGACATCTCGGCGATCTTCGCGAGCACGTCGTTCTCCGGGTCGGGCTTGGCCGCCCGCCGGGCGCCCGCCTTCAGTTCCTTGGCGCGCTCCTTCATCGCGCCGCGCTCCTCGTCGGTGAAACCGTCGTACTTCTCGGCGTTCGCGGTCGTGGTCTTCGTCGTGTTCGGCATGACAATGTCCTATCCGTGGTGGGTGGTTGACGCGGGTGGTCGATGCGGTCGTGCTCAGAACCGGGTCACCAGCTGCCCGCCTGCTGGCGGGTCGGCGCGTTGAGCCGGTTGAAGGCGTTGGCCATCGCGATGGTGAGCAGCAGCGCCGCCAGCTCCTTCCGGTCGAAGTGCTTGGCGGCCATGTCCCACACCTGGTCCGGCACCGGGTCCGGCCGGTCCGCGAGCCGGGTCACGGCCTCGGTCAGGGCCAGGGCGGCGCGTTCCTCGTCGCTGAACCAGGGCGTCTCCCGCCACGCGGCGACGGCGTGCACCTGGTCGTCGGTCGCACCGTGCCGGCGGGCCTGGTGGACGCCGCCGGCCACGCACGGGCCGCAGCCGTTGATCTGGCTGGCCCGCAGGTGGCTCAGCGCCAGCAGCTTGCCGTCCACCCCGGCGCCCGCGACGGCCTTGTTGACGGCCATCAGGGCATCCATCGCCTCGGGGAGCAGAACCGCCGGGTTCGGCATGCGCTCGGTCGACATCGCGTCTCCTTCGTCGGGGGAGTGGTGGGTGTTGCTGACAGGAGTCATCCGACCACCGGCGCGCCGCGGCCCGCGCGGTCCGTGGGACACCGTGGGACACCGAGACCCGGGCCCAGCTGCACCAACGCCTCGCCGATCCGCTCGCGCGGGGCGGGACGGTACGGTGTTGCACGTGTCCAGCCCCCAGGAACGACTGGTGGCCCAGCTCGCCCGGATCAAGGAGCTGAGCGGGCACAGCCTGCGCGCCCTCGCCCGCGAGTCGGGCCTGAGCAGCTCGTCGCTGTCGCGGTATCTGACCGGGCGGCTGGTGCCGCCGTGGGAGGCCGTCGTGGCGCTGTGCCGCGTCGTGGGCCGCGACCCCCGGCCGCTGCGCGCGGTGTGGGCCGAGGCCGCCGACGCCGGCGCGGCGCCCGCCCCGCGCCGCAACGACCTGCCGGCCGACCTGTTCGACTTCACCGGTCGGGAGGAGGAGTCCGCGCTGGTCGAAGGGCTGCTGCGCACCGCGGGCGCGGTCGCGGTCGACGGCATGGGTGGCGTGGGCAAGACCAGCCTGGCCGTGCACGTGGCCCATCGGCTCGCTCCCGGCTATCCGGACGGCGGGCTCTACCTCGACCTGCGGGGCTTCACCCCGGGCCAGGAGCCGCTGGACCCGCAGGCCGCGCTGGGCCGGCTGCTGGGCGCGCTGGAGGTCACGCATCCCCCGGCCGGCACCGCCGAACGCGCGGCGCTCTGGCGGTCGGAGCTGTCCCGCCGGCGGGCGCTGGTCGTGCTCGACAACGCGGTCGACGCGGAGCAGGTGCGCCCGCTGCTGCCCGGCGCGGGGAAATCCGCGGTCCTGGTCACCAGCCGCCATCGGATGGTCAGCCTGGACGGGGTGCCACCGGTGTCCCTGGAGCCACTGGCCGACGGCGCCGCGGCGCGGCTGTTCGGCCGGGCGGCCGGGCTTACCGAGGACGCCGGGCATGCGGAGGAGGCAGGGGTCGGCCAGGTGCTGCGGCAGTGCGGCGGGCTCCCGCTGGCACTGCGGATGGCGGGCGCGCGGCTGCGCCACCGCCCCGGCTGGACGGTGGCGGTGCTGGCCGAGCGGCTGCGCGACAACGCCGGCCGCTTCGACGCCGTGTTCGGCATGTCGCTCCAGCAGCTCGACGCGGCCCAGCGCCGGATGTTCCGGCTGCTCGGCGTGCTGCCGGGCGCCGACTTCGACGCACCGGCGGCGGGCGCGCTCGCCGACCTGCCGCCCGGCCAGGTCGGCGCGGTGCTGGAGGAGCTGGTCGACGCCCACCTGATCCAGGAGCTCACGCCGGGCCGGTACAGGATGCACGACCTGATCCGGCAGTACGCCACTGACCTCGCCGCCGACGAGGAGCCGCAGGCCGACGCCGCCCTGCGCCGGGTCCTGAACCACTATCTGGCGCAGGCGGCCGCCCACGATCGGCAGCTGCCCTCGCCGCACCGCCCGGAGCCCGCACCGGGCGATCCGGTGCGGGCCATGGCCTGGTTCGACCTCGAATACGTCAACCTGGTCGCCTGTTTCGACGCCGCAGTGCGGCTCGGTGCGGACGAGGTGGTCGCCGAGCTGCCGCAGGCCCTGCGGGTCTGGTTCTTCCGGCACCGCGGCACCGACGACCAGGCCCGCCTGCTCGAAGCCGCCGCGGCCGCCGCCGCCCGGCTCGGCCGCGACCAGCAGCGGGCCGGGCTGCTCGCCGAACTCGGCTACGCCCGTGCCGCCGCCGGGCGCCTCGCCGAGGCGCTCTCGGCGTACGAGCTGGCCGAGCGGTCCGGGCCGGACGACGACGACCTCGCGGCCGGCCTGGCGCTGCGGATCGGCCTCGTGCGTAGGGATCTCGGCGACCTCGAAGCGGCACAGGCGCACTTCCGGCGGGCAGGCGAGCTGTTCGAGAAGATCGGGCGCCCGGCCGGGCGGTCCCAGGCGCTGGCCTTCGACGGATGGGTGACGCTTCGCCTCGGCCGGCCCGGCGCAGCCGTCAAGCTGGCCCGGGTATCCGTCGCCCTGGCCGACGGGCCCGCCCGGATCACCGGGCTGGTCACCCTCGGTGTCGCCCTGGCGGGGCAGGAGCCGGTGGAGTCACTGCGCACCCTGCACGACGCGTTGCGGCTGGCCGAGCAGCACGACCTTCAGCACCACCAGGCGTGGTGCCACAACTATCTCGGCGTCGCGCTGCGGATCACCGGTTCGATCGACCAGGCGCTCGAACACCACCGGCGCGCCTTCGAGCTGCTGGAGCCGCTGGCCGAGGCGCAGCTGGAGATCGACTGCCTGCACACCTTCGCCGAGACGTGCCGGGTGGCGGGCCGCCACGACGAGGCGCTGGAGCTGCTCGACCGCACCATCGCGCTGGCGCGTGAGCTGGGCCGGCCGCACGACGAGAAGCTCGCCCGTGCGGCGCGGAAGACCGTGCGCGCCGGCGGTTGAGCCGCCGGCACCGTTGCTACGGCGACCGGGTCGCGGAGGCGTGGGCAAGCGCCGACGGCGTTCGATTGCCGACGATCGCCGGTGCCTCGTGGATCAGCTCGTCGTTGGTGAGGGCGTCGACCATGAACAGCGCGAAGTCCACCCGGCGCGTGGGGTCGCACTTGAGGATCGGGTCGCCCGCGTGCCGTTGCTGTCGGTCATTCCCAGCGAGCCTCACCGCGTGCGGGCCGGGGATGGGGCAGGATCCTGAGGTGCTAGAAGCTGATTATCCCGACACGTCCGCGCTCACCCCTCGGCAACGGGCGATTCTGACCGTCATCCGGGACTGGGCGGTCAGGTACGGCTACTCGCCGTCCACCCGCGAGATCGGCGACGCGGTCGGGCTGGCCTCGACCTCGTCGGTCAGCAGGCACCTGCGCGTCTTGGAGGAGCGCGACTTCCTGCGCCGGGGCAGCACCGCGACCCGCCCGGTCGACGTGCGCATGTTCCTGGAACCGGCGGCCCGCGCCGAGGGCGACCCGACCACGGTGGGCGTCCCGCTGGTCGGCACCGTCGCCGCCGGGAGCCCGATCCTGGCCGAGGAAGCGCCCGGGGAGACCCTCACGCTGCCCCGTGAGCTGGTCGGCCGGGGCAACCTGTTCTGCCTGCGGGTCCAGGGCGATTCGATGATCGACGCGGCCATCTGCGACGGTGACATCGTGGTGGTGCGCCAGCAGCCCGAGGCGTACAACGGTGACATCGTCTGCGCGATGATCGACGACGAGGCCACCGTCAAGGTCTTTCGGCGCCGTGCCGGCCACGTGCTGCTCGAGCCGCGCAACCCGGCGTACCAGAATATCGACGGTGACCGGGCGGTCGTGCTGGGCAAGGTGGTGTCGGTTCTCCGACGCGTCTGAGAAAAGCCGGGCCGGCGGTGAACGAAGCTCCGATTCGGTGGGACGAACAAGAGGACAGAACCCACGAACAAGGAGCAACGCCGTTATGCGTTTTCATTTGTCTTCCCGCCGGCTCGGCACCGCCGTGCTGCTCGGACTCGCACTGACCCTGGCCGGCACCGCCGGTGTCGCCACCGCCGCCGGGAAGGCCGGGAACGCGGCCAGTGCGGCCGCTTGTGAGGGCGCGGTGGTCCACACCGTCGACGTCGCTCAACCGGGCCCGCTGCCGCGGCTGTGCGTCGCCGTCGGCGGGGTCGTGCGGCTGGTGAACATCGGGCCGGGCTCGCTGGTCGCGCAGCCGTCCACCATGGTCAACTGCTTCTACGCGGCCGGCACCTACCAGTGCCGCCTGATCGGCACGGGCACGGTGCGCTTCACCCTGGCGCCGGATGCGCGCGTGCTGACCGTCCAGGTGCCCGCGGCCGTGCCCGGGCAGCCCTCGACGGCCTGCTCGCCGAAGGGCAGCGTGCTGGACTTCGACACCAACGAAGAGATGCCCTGGTGGTCGCCGTGCCTGCGGGTCGGTGCGACGCTGCGGGTGGTCAACCTCGGGCCCGGCCTGTTGAAGGTCACCCCGGCCGACGCGGTGACCTGCTACTACGAGGCCGGCATCCACGCCTGCCAGTTCCGCCGGCCGGCGAGCGTCGTCTTCACGGCCACCCTGGACTCGACCAGTCGTTCCGTGACGGCCGTGGCAGTCCGCTAGCCATATGACTGCCGGCCCACCCCACGCCCGGTGTGGAGTAGGCCGCGGTCATCGGCATCGTGCAGGGTCCGGGCCGTGGGTCATCCCGCCGCGGCCCGCTCGACCTCCTTGAGGACCAGCCGCAGCGTCTGCGACTGGCGCTCCGCCGGCAGTGCGTGCATCGCGGCCCGTGCGTATGCCAGGCCTCCCTGATGGTCTGCACTCTGCGCATGGCCGTCACCACGTCGCGCTCGTCGAAGCTTTTGCCGGCGACTGTCTCGGAAACAGGATCACACGACACCAGCGTCAGCGAGTTCCGCGGCTGACCGCACGCTGGAGACCGCCCCGGGAGAGGGCGGCCAGGAAGCCGCCGACGAACGCGTCGCCGAGCCCGACGGTCGTCGGCTCGGCGACGTCGAGGCGGATGCCGGGGAGACAGCGGACCGCCTCGCCCATGCGGGCTTCCAGCGCCGCGGCGAACTCCACCGCCTCCGTTCGTCTCGGCCCGTTCCGCATGAGTTCGTAGTCCTGGTCGGTGTGTTCGTCGCCGTGGCGGTAGCGGGTGCTCGCGATCACGATGCCCTCGTCCAGCGGCCCCGCGTATCCGCCGGCGCCCGCGCCGAATGCCGCCGACCAGTATTTGGTGTGCACCACCAGGGTCGGCACGGGGATGCGTGCTCGCAGCGACTCGAGGGCCGGCGCCACCTCCGCCACCGAGAGCAGGTCGACGGCGTAGCCCAGGTGCGACTGCATCTCGTCCTCGTTCAGCCCGTAGACGTCGATGACCTCCAGCAGCGCGTCGCGGACCCGTTGGCTGAGCCCCGGTTCGTGGAATCCGGCATCCTCGTAGTAGACGACCGCTTCGGCCGGAAGCTGTCGCATGTGGCCGCGCAGCGTGGCAAGGCGCTGGTCGAGCACTCGCCGGTCCCGGACGGCGTTGAGTCCCGAGATCAGGAAGACCCGCGCGGCGCGAAGCAGCGCCCCCAGCCCGTCGCTCAGCAGCATGGACTCGTTCGCCGGGTCGTTGACGTAGATCAGCCGGTTCGGGAACGGCGCGCGGATGTCGATGTCGCCCGCCCGAACCCGCAGGTCCTGGTCGTACTGCACGATCAGGTGCGGGTAGAAGGTGTCGTGGTCGCCGCTGCTGATGGAGTCGCAGTCCGCCGGCAGCAGCCTGCGGACGACGTCGTTGGTGCTGACCAGGTGCAGGGTGGACGGCACGCCCAGCCGGCTCATCTCCTTCGCCGCCCGCACGGAGGTGCCCCCGAGGGTCGTCCGGGTGGGGAACCGCTCCGCGAACGCGCTCAGGCACCCGGAGGAGGCGACGAAGTGCTCGCCTCCTCCGCCCTTCCTGAGGTACGTGAGGATCGAGATGACCAGCGCACGCTCGTCGGTCACCGTGGCCGTCGACGTCAGCTCGGCATCGCGGATCCGGTATTCGCCGACGAGGCGCTCCATGACCGGCGCGGACAGCTTGAGCTCGTAGTCGACGCCGCCGCCGAGGCCCAGCACGACATTCGCGGCCATGTCAGTAGAGGGTCGCCTTGCCGGCCGCCTCGAAGAGGTCGATCTTGTGGGCGGCCACCGCCTTCATGGCGGCGATGCACGGCGGCTGGATGGAGTTCGGCTCCCGCAGGCCGGCATCGGCCAGCACCTCGCGCATCTTCGCGTGGTAGGCCGACTTGATGTCGCTGGAGATGTTGATCTTGTTGATGCCGAGCCGGACCGCCTGGGCGATCTCGTCGTCCGGATTGCCCGAGCCGCCGTGCAGCACCAGCGGGATCCGCACCCGGTCCTTGATCTCCTTGAGCAGGTCGAGCTTGAGCTCCGGCTTCAGGGTCTTCGGGTAGAGGCCGTGGTAGGTGCCGATGGCCACCGCCAGGCTGTCCACGCCCGTCGCCTGGACGAACTTCACGGCGTCCACCGGATCGGTGTAGATGATGGTGTCGCTGCCGTCCTCGGCCTCGCCGTCGGTCTTGCCGATCGTCCCCAACTCCGCCTCGACCGACAGGCCCACGGCGTGCGCGGTGTCGGCGACCTTCCGGGAGATCGCGACGTTGTCCTCGAAGGACTGCAGCGACGCGTCGATCATCACCGAGGTGAAGCCGATCTTGATCGCGGTCAGCATCTCCTCGTACGTCGCGCCGTGGTCCCAGTGGATCGCGATCGGCACGGATGAGCGGTGGGCCCGCTGGGTCATCGCCGCGATCACGTCCACTCCGATGTGCCGCACCTCGTCGGGGTGGATCCCGATGAACAGCGGTGCGTGCATTTCCTCGCTGATGTCCACGATGCCGTTGAACATGGCGTAGTCGCTGATGTTGAAGGCGGGCACGGCGAAGTTTCTCTCATGCGCGACATCCAGGATCGCCTTGCCGGTCGTCAGCATAGCCGCATTTCTCCTTCAGGGTAGGGTGCTCAGGCCTTGACGGCGCCGGAGGTGAGGCCGCCGATGAATCGTCGCTGGAACAGCAGAAACAACACGAGCACCGGAATGGATCCCAGGATGCTCATGGCCATCATCTGATTCCACTCGTAGGAGTGCTGGCCCATCAGGAGTTGGATGCCGATGGGCACGGTTCGCATGTCGTCGGTGCGGGTGAGCGTCAGCGCGAACAGGTATTCGTTCCACGAGATCATGAACGTGTAGACGCCGACGGCGACCATGCCCGGAACCGAGATGGGCACCAGGATCCGCCACAGCGCCGTCCAGCTCGAGGCCCCGTCGACCTTGACGGACTCGTCCAATTCCTTGGGCAGGGTGTTGAAGTATGCGGTCATCATGATGATCGCGTACGGCAGGGTGAACACCATGTGCGTGAGGATCAGCCCGGGATAAGTGTTGTACAGGCCCAGCGCCACGACAAGGCCGAAGTAGGGAATGACCAGTGTGATCGGCGGCACGGCCTGAACGCTGACGATGACGGCGTTGATGGACCGCTTCAACGGGAATTGATAACGGCTGAATCCATAGGCCGCGAGGATCGCCACGAACAATGTCAGCGCGGTCACCGAGAGCGCGACGATGTAGCTGTTGAGGAAGAATCTGAGCTGGGCCGGGTCGCTCAGGATCGCGGTGTAGGCGTCGAACGAGAAGTTCTCGGTGATCAGCCGCGGCGGCACCTCGAAGACCTCCCCGTTGGCCTTGAACGACGTCGAGAGCATCCAGACGACCGGCAGGCCGGCGAAGGCGGCACCGGCGCTCAGGCCGGCGAGCACCGCGATCTTCGCGCCGAGGCGCCGCCGTTTGCGGGTGAGCACGCGTGATCACCTCTCCTTTTGCAGGCGAACGTAGAAGAAGGCCAGGATCATCGTGAGGAGCAGGACGATGACGGCGGCGGCGGACGCGGTGGCGAACTCGTAACTGCTGAAGGCCTGCTTGTAGGTGTAGGTGCTGAGCATCTCGGTGACATTCAGCGGTCCGCCGCCGGTGGTCATCCAGATGAGGGCGAATTGCTGAGAGGTCCAGATGAGATCGAGCACGGCCATGCTGATCAGGATCGGCTTCAGCTGCGGGAGGGTCACGTTGCGAAACTGCTGCGCCGGGCTGGCGCCGTCCACGGAGGCCGCCTCGTACAGATCGGCCGAGATTCCCTGCAGCCCGGCCAGGATGCTGATCATGAAGAACGGGAATCCGGCCCAGACGTTGATGAAGGTCAGCGCCCAGAGCGCCGTCGCGGGGTCGGAGAGCCAATTCACTCCCTCTTTCATCCCGCCGGCCGTGGTGAGGAGGTAATTGACCACCCCGGACGGGTCCAGCATGAGTCGCCAGATGACCGCGATCACGGCGACCGTGAAGAGCCAGGGCAGGATGTAGATGATGCGGAAGACGGCCTTCGTCACGCCGCCCAGCAACGGCGTGTTGAGCATCATGGCGAAGGCCATTCCGAGGACGAGGTGCGCGACGGTGCTCACCGTGATGAAGATGAAGGTGTTCTTCAGCGCGGCCAGGAAGTCGGGATCGGTGAGCACCGTGGTGTAGTTGGCGAGGCCGGCGAAGACCGGGTTCTGCTCGACGATCACGTTGTCCTTGAACGAATAGCTCACCACCATCGCGATGGGGATGATCATCAGAACGAAGATCAACAGCATCGTCGGCGAGAGGTATCCGTACGGGGCGACACCCCTCGCGGTGAGACGCCGCCGCCGTCCCCCGGGGGTCGCGGGGGGTTCCGATGCCACCACCGCGGCCCGCGGCGGGGCCGCATGATCGAGTTTTGCGGGTTCCATCGATGTCTCCTTGGTTCGGAGCCGCGCCGCGGAGCCGGCCCGGCCCCCACGTCGCACGGAAGCTCAGATCAACGGCTCCCAGGCCTGCTGCGACTTGCTGAGTGCCTCGTCGACGCTCTGCTTGCCGGTGAGCGCGAGCTGGAGCTGCTCATCGAAGCTGCGCATGAGGTCCTCCGCCTTGGGCAATCCCACGAATTCGTTGGCCGGCTGCCCCGCCTGGTAGATCTCGAAGGCGGTCTTGAACAGCGGGTCGCTCGTGCTGAAGTCCGGCTCGGCGGTCTTGTTGCCCGGGAAGCCGTTCGCCAGCGTGCTGAGCTGAGCGTTGGTCTGCTGGCTCATGAGGAACTGGACCAGCTTGAACGCCTCGGCCTTGTGCTTGGAGGAGTCGGCGACGCCGATGCCCCACGACGCGTACGGGATGCCGCGCTTGCCGGTGTAGCTGTCCTCGGCGGGGATCGGCGTCACCGTGAACTTCAGCTTCGGGTTGTTCTTCTTGATCAGGTTGATGTGTGCCAGGGAGTCGATCACCATGCCGACCTGGCCGGTGGTGAACTTCTCGACCTTGTCCTGCTCTTTCATGGTGAGCGAGCCGGGCGCGATGACGCCCGCGTCGTTCAGGCTCTTGACGAACTCCACGGTGCTCTTGACGCCGGGGCCGGTCAGATCGGGCTTGCCGTCCTGGGTGAGCATGCTGCCCCCGGAGGCCCACAGCCACGACATCACGTCGTTCTGGATGCCGTTGGGCACGGCGGTGTCGAGCGGCAGGGCCCAGCCCTTGACGTTGCCGCCGAGCGCGCTGACCTTCGTGGCCGCGTCCAGGAATTGCGTGCGGGTGGTCGGCGGGGTCGTGACCCCCGCCTTGGCGAGCAGGTCGTTGTTGACGAACATCGGGTAGACGAAGTTGACCACGGGGATCATGTAGGTCTTCCCCTTGACCTGGATCTGGCTCGCGAGCTGGTTGGAGTCGTACTTCGCCTCGGCCATGAGCGCGGTCAGGTCGGTGATGGCGCCCTGCTTGGCGAAGTCACTCACCCAGGCGCCGTCGAGGCCCACGACGTCGGGCAGCGTCCGCGACGCCGCTCCGGAGACCAGTTGCTGCTTCGTGGACGCGTACGGGCCGCTCAGCAGCTTGACCTTGATGGTCGGGTTCTGCGCCGTGAAGTCGGTCATGAGCTTGTCGAACGATCCCGCCGGCAACTCCGGCGCCCACCACTGCGCGAACTCCAGCGTGACGGTGCCGTCCCCGCTCGTGCCGCCGTCGTCAGAACCGCACCCCACCGCCGTGGCGCCGACCATCGCCGCCACCGTCACCACCCCGAGTAGCCGCCTCAGCCGGCCGTGCGACCCGGTGCCGCCTCCGCTCATCGCGTACTCCTTCATGTATAGGTGTTACTGCTCTCTGCTGCTTTGCGCCACGTTAACAGCGTGTTACGCCGGTCCACAAGACTAGAAATGCAGAGTATGGCTAGATGCTGCACAGTATGGCGTCGCAAAGCGGAAGATCCGTTCGAATGCAGCAAACTCACGCCATCGTGTCCCCGATGGCGTCGATGCACGGCACAAAAGCGGCAGAGTGATGCTGTACTCTGCGGCTCTGAGCATCGCCCTGGTGCGGCTACCGCAGAAGTAGGAGGTTCAGTGGCCCTGGAGAAAGACGACCGGCAGCGCCGGCTGCCCGCCGGGCGCAAGGCCCAGCTGGCGGCGTACGTCGCGGAGACCGGGGAGGTCACGGTCGGGGCGCTCGCGGAGCGCTTCGGCGTCTCCATCGACACCATCCGGCGGGACCTCGACCAGCTCAGCGCCGACGGCGTCCTGGTGCGCACCTACGGCGGAGCGGTCAGTCAGTCGACCCTGTCCCGGGTCGACCGCACCGTGGACGCGCGGCTCACCATGGAGGCGCGCGAGAAGGAGAAGATCGCGGTCCTGGCCGCTGCCCTGGTCGAGGACGGGTCGGTGGTCATGATCAACAGCGGGACGACCACCCTCGCCGTCGCCAGGAACCTGCGCAACCACCGCGACCTGACGGTGGCGACGAACAATCTGCTCGTGCCCGCGGCGCTCCCGCCCACCGCCGTCCGCGACGTCTACCTCTTCGGCGGCGCGGTCCGCACTCTCACGCTGGCCACCGTCGGCCCGGTCAGCTTCCGGGCGGCCGGCGGCGGCGAGCTGGACATCAGCTGTGATCTGGCGCTGATCGGCGTCGGTGCCGTCTCGGCGACCGCCGGGTTCACGACGAGCAACCTCGCCGAGGCGGGGATGATGCGGGAAATGATCTCGCGGGCGACCCGGGTGGCGATCCTGGCCGACTCGTCGAAGTTCGGCCGCCGGCTCTTCGCCCAGGTGTCCGAGCTCGGCGGCGCCGACTACCTCGTCACCGACTCCACCCCGCCGCCCGATCTCGTGGAGGCTCTGCTGGAGAACGAGGTCGAGCTGATCACCCCGGAAGCCAACCCCTGACCGGGTGTGGCTGGGCTGTGCCGCGGCGGCGACACTCGGTGCATGGACGGTAAACCACCGCTGGGCGAGTTCCTGCGGCAGCGACGCTCCCAGCTGCGACCCGAGGACGTCGGCGTGGTGGCCTACGGCGACCGGCGCCGCGTGCCCGGTCTCCGGCGTGAGGAGCTGGCCCTGCTGGCGGGGGTGAGCCCGTCGTACTACTCGCGGCTGGAGCAGGGGCAGTCGTCCAACGCCTCGGTGGAGGTGCTCGACGCGATCGCCGGGGCGCTGCGGCTGGACGAGGCCGAGCGCCGGCACCTGCGCGACCTGGCCGCCGGCCCCCGGCGCCGGGGCAAGGCGCGCCGCCCGGCACCGGAACGGGTGACACCGGCGATGACGCAGCTGGTGGCGGCGCTGGCGGAGGTGCCGGTGCTGGTGCTGGGCCGCCGCGGCGACGTGCTGGCCTGGAACCGTACCGGTCACGCGCTCTACGCGGGGCACCTCGACCCGGACAGCCCCGGCCGGCCGGCCGAGCGTCCGAACATGGCCCGCCTGGTGTTTCTGGACGCGCACACCCGCGACCTGTACGCGGACTGGCGGGCCAAGGCCAGAGCCGTGGTGGGAAGCCTGCGCCTGGCCTCCGGCCGGCACCCGGACGACCCGGCGCTGGCCGCGCTGGTCGGCGAGCTGACGGTCAAGAGCACCGAGTTCGCCTCGATGTGGGCCGACCACCCGGTCAAGGTCAGTGATGTCGCGACCTACGAGATGCGGCATCCGCTGGTCGGCGGCATGCGCGTCACCCAGCAGATGCTGCACACCGAGTCCGGGCCGTACCTCGTGGTCGCGACCACCGAGCCGGGCTCGCCGTCCCAGGCCGCGATGACGCTGCTGGCGCACAGCGCGACGGACGGCCGGAGCCGGGCCTCGTCAGGTCGGCTGGTCGAGTTCGATCAGGCCGCGGCGGACCGCCTCGGCGACCGCGCCGGTCCGGTTGTCGGCGCCTAGCTTGCGGCAGAGCCGGATGAGGTGGGTCTTGACCGTGGCCTCGGTGAGGAAGAGGGCCGCGGCGATCGCGCGGTTGCCGAGGCCCTGGGCGACCAGCCGGACCACCTCGACCTCGCGGCCGGTGAGTATCGGCTCCGGGTCGGTGAGGTGCCCGACGATGCGGGCGGCGGCTTGCGGCGAGAGGCCCAGGTCGCCGCGCGCCGCCGTCCGTACGGCGTGGAACAGCTCGGCCGGCTCGCCGGCCTTGAGCACGTAGCCGCGGGCGCCGGCCGTCATCGCCCGGACCACGTCGGCCTGGGTGCCGTAGCTGGTGAGGACGACGACGGCGGCGCCCGGCGTGGTGGCGACGATCCGGCGGGTGGCCTCGACCCCGTCGAGGCCACCGCGGTCGCCGGTCAGCCGCAGGTCCATGAGGATCACCTCGGGACGCAGCTCGGCGGCGAGCCGCACCGCGTCCGCGCCGTTGCCGGCCTCCCCGACGATCAGCAGGTCGGGCTCGCCCTCCAACAGCGCGCGCAGGCCCGCCCGGAACATCCGGTGGTCGTCCACCAGCAGGATGCGGGTGGGCGTGGCGGTCATCCGGCGACCGTGAGCAGCGGCGCCTCGGCCCGCCGCAGCGGCAGCCGGCCGGTGAGGAGGGTGCCGCGGCCGGGCGTGCTCGCCACGGAGAGCGCCCCGCCGTACGCCTGGAGCCGCTGCCGCATCGCGGGCAGGCCGAATCCCCGCATCGGCGCGGTGCCGGCGCTGCCCGGCGTGAAGCCGGCGCCGTCGTCGCGCACCTGCAACGTCACCTCGTCGGTGTCCTGGCACAGGGTGACGGTGACCTGGCCGGCGCGCGCGTGGTCGCGGATGTTCGCCAGGGCGCCCTGGGCGACCCGCAGCAGCGTGGCGGTCAGCTCGTGCGGCAGCGGCCGGGGCTCGCCGAGGCTGCGGAAACAGACCTCGGCGGCGGTGCCGCACCGCTGTTCCCGGGCGCAGAGCGCGACCAGCGCCCCGGCCAGGTCGTGGTCGTCGAGCTCGGGCGGGGACAGGTCGGCGATCATGCGGCGGACCTCGACGAGGTTGTCGCCGAGCGCCTCGGTGACCGTCCGGACCCTCGTCCGGGCCCGGTCCGGCCGAGTCGGCCAGTCGCGCTCGGCCGCCTGCAGCAGCGTGCGGCTCGCCCCGAGCTCCTGCGCCAGGGTGTCGTGGATCTCCCGTGCGAGGCGGGCCCGTTCCGTCAGGATGCCGGCCGCGCGCTGGTGGCGGGCTAGTTCGCGGCGAGTGCCGTGGAGCTGGTCGATGAGGCGCTGGCGGATCTCGGTGTCCCGCACCTGGCCCCGGAAGAGCGCGGCGGCGGCCCAGAGGCCGGCGATCGGCGCGATCGCGCTGTCCGGTTCGAAGCCGCCGGGCTGCGCCGCCGCGGCGGCGGCGAGCACCGCGGTGATCCCGGCGATGACGCCGAGGTAGGCGGTGGGGGCCAGCGCGCGTACGGCGAGACAGGCCAGCGGCAGCGCGCACCAGGCGAAGGCCGGGCGGATCGAGGCCGGCGCGACGATCATCAGCGCCAGCCAGAGCAGGAGCAACGCACCCAGCCACGCCGCGCGCCAGCGGTGCAGGCGGCCCCAGAACGCCAGGCCGGCCGCGTAGGCCGCGGCCAGCAGGAGCGTCACGGCGATGAGGTACGGGCACAGTGGACCACCGACGCGCCACATGCGGACGACGGAGCCGGCGACGATCAGGAAGAAGGCGGCGTGCAGCAGATATCCGGCCTCAGGTGTCCATCGCCGCCCGGCCGATGATCCGGTGGTGTCGACGTCCATGGATATCCCTTCGGTCGGAAGCGCGGCCGGAGCCGAAGATCCGAAGTTTAGGCCGTCCCGGATCCCGCCGTTCCACCGAAAGGTTGAATCCGGCTTCAACCACCCGCTCGCTCGGATTCGATCGCGTTGGTGAGGTCGTCGCGTCCCGTGCCGGGCACAGTTCGCAGTCGATGCCCGCAACCCGGCGGGCGGGGGAGGACAGTGGCGATGACCAGCTTCAGCAGGCGACGCGTGCTCGGCGCGGGCGCACTACTCGGCGTGAACGCGCTCGGCATGTCGATCGGCACCGGGGCCGGGGCCGCGGTGCCGGCCTCCCGGGCGGGTTCGGCCGGGCCCGAGGAGAAGAAGTCGCTCGACCAGCTGTACGCCGACGCGGTGCGCGAGGGCGGCGAACTCGTCGTCTACGCCGGCGGGGACACCCCTACCCAGCAGGACCGCACCAAGCAGGCGTTCCTGTCCCGCTTTCCGGACATCAAGCTGACCATGGTGGTCGACTACAGCAAGTACCACGACGTCCGCGTCGACAACCAGCTGGCGACGGGCACGCTGGTGCCGGACGTGGTCCAGCTGCAGACGGTGCAGGACTTCGTCCGGTGGAAGAAGGCGGGGGTGCTGCGGCCGTACAAGCCGGCGGGGTTCTCGGCGCTGCACCCGGCGTTCAAGGACCCGGACGGCGCCTGGTTGGCGATCGGAGTGATCGCGTTCAGCTACATGTACGACGTAGCCGCCGCCGGCGGCGCGGCGCCGTCCTCGCCGCTCGACCTGGTCGACCCCCGGTGGAAGGGCGCCATCGCCTCGTCGTATCCGCACGACGACGACGCGGTCCTGTATCTGTACCGGCTGTACGCCCAGCGGTACGGCTGGGACTGGGTGGCCCGGTTCGCCGCGCAGGATGTGCAGTTCGCTCGCGGCAGCAACAGCCCCGGCATCGCCGTCTCCACCAAGCAGAAGGTCATCGGCGTCGGCGGGTCCGGCTCGCTGACCGCGCCATCGACCGCCGCGGTCCGCTGGGCGGCGGCGGACGGTCACCCGTTCATGGCCTGGGGGCAGCGGGCGGCGATCCTGGCCGGCGCGAAGCACCTCGCGGCGGCGAAGCTCTACCTGAACTGGCAGATCTCCACGGCCGTGCAGCAGACCTCGTTCAGCGGCTGGTCGGTGCGCACCGACGTCAACCCGGCCGGCGGGCTCAAGCCCATCTGGCAGTACGAGAACGCCAACCTGGACGGCTTCCCGCGCTTCATGGCGGACCGGGCCGAGATCGAGCGCTGGAAGCAGACCTTCGCCCTCTACTTCGGCGAGGTCCAGGGCGCGCCCACCCCGGGCTGGCTCGGGCTGCACCCCGGCCGGTAGGCCTTCTTGCCCAGGTTCCTAGGATGCTTTAGGGGATGTGAGCCGGTCGCCGGGTGCCGCAAGACACCTGCGACCGGTCGGGTTGGGGGAGGAAGCTGGAACGGAGACCGACGACGGAGAGGAGCCGGCCATGACGACCGCGCCCAGCCAGGTCCGCATGATCGTGGGATACGACGGGTCACCACAGGCGAGCGCGGCGATCGACGCCGGCACGGCGCTGTTCCCCGAGGCCCACGCGTGGATCACCCACCTGTGGACGCCGCCGTTCGCGAGCGAGTCGCTGCGCCGGCGGCTGTGGAACGGCACCGGGCACCTCGATGAGTTCGTCGTGGCCGTCGAGCGCGAGGGTGAGCGCGAGGCCGAGCGGCTGGCGGCGAACGGGGTGACGCTCGCCCGCGCCGCCGGGTGGGCGGCGGAGCCGCTGGTGCGGCGCACCTACGGCGGGGAGGGGGTGCAGTTCGGCCAGCTCGCCGGGGAACTGGGTGCCGACCTGGTGCTGGTGGGCTCGCGCGGGCTCGGCGGCACCCGGGCCGTCCTGGGCAGCGTGTCCGACATGGTGACGCACTACAGCCCGCGCCCCGTGCTCGTCGTTCCACACCCGTTGCTGGCGGCCGAGACGGCCGCCCTGGCCGACGGCCCGGTGCTCGTCGGCTGGGACGGATCGACCGGCGCCGGCCAGGCACATGCCGCGGCACGACGCCTCTTCCCGGCCCGGGAGCTGCTGCTGGTCTCCGTCGACCGGGCGGCGCAGGAGCCGGCCGACGTGTCGGATGCCGCCGGTGGCAAGGTCACCGTGGTCCACGTCGACAGCCGGCACCAGGGATCGGCGCCCGCCGTCGCCGAGGCGCTGATCGGCTACGCCCGCGCCCAGGCGGCGGCGGTGATCGTCGTGGGTTCCCGGGGCCGATCCGCGGTGCGGGAGATCCTGCTCGGATCCGTGGCCATGGCGACGCTGCACCACTCCCACCGGCCAGTCCTGGTCGTTCCGCACGATCTCCACCGCTGAGCCGCCGGCCCGGCCCTGGCCGGGCCGGCTTGCCGCGCGCGAGCACGGCGCAGCCGTCTCAGCGGCTGAGTCAACCCCGCGGGCTCAGCTCGTGCGGGCGGTGGGGACGGGCGGGGCGTCGGCGTGCAGGTCGCGCAGGAGGTCGGCCTGGCCGCTGAGCACGCCGGACAGGATGCGGCGGGCGACGGCTAGCAACTCGGCGACGTGCGGGCTGGTCAGCGCGTAGTAGACGGTGGACCCTTCCTTGCGGGTGACGACCAGGTTGGCGCGCCGGAGCACGGCGAGTTGCTGGGACAGGTGGGCGGGCTCGATGCCCACTTCGGGCAGCATCTCGGCCACGGAGTGTTCTCGTTCGCTGAGGAGTTCCAGCACGCGGATGCGCGACGGGTGGCCGAGTGTTTTGAAGAACTCGGCCTTCAACTGGTACAGCGGTCTGCTCACCGTTACCACCTTGGTCATCGGTCTTCCCACCATTGTCCCCGAGCCCGGCGAGCACGTCTGCGGTGGCCGGTCGCATCGGCCCTCGTCGCCAGGAAGTAATGCCAACTTGCTGATGTACGCAAGTCATTGATCAGGTGCGGACGGGGGCGTCGTCCCGGGAGGGTTCGTTGGTGGTGTACGTGAGCGTCGCCCGGCTTACCCGGTCGTTCGGTGCCCGGTTCGCCGGCTTGCTGCCGCAGCGCTCCGACTGGCTGGCGGTGCGCCGTTCGCCGCGTGGTGACCTGGTCGCCGGGCTGACGGTGGCCGTGGTGGCGCTGCCGTTGGCGTTGGCGTTCGGCGTCACCTCGGGGCTGGGCGCGCAGGCCGGCCTGGTCACCGCGATCGTCGCCGGCGCGGTGGCGGCCGTGTTCGGCGGGTCGAACCTGCAGGTGTCCGGGCCCACCGGGGCGATGACGGTGGTGCTGGTGCCGGTCGTCGCGGAGGTCGGCGCCGCCGGGGTGCTGATGGTCGGCGTGCTGGCCGGGTTGATCCTCATCGGGTTGGCGGTGGCCCGCCTCGGCCGCTACGTGCGATACCTGCCCACTCCGGTGATCGAGGGTTTCACCGCGGGTATCGCCGTGGTCATCGCCCTGCAGCAGGTGCCGGCCGCCCTGGGGATCTCCGGCGCACACGGGGACAAGGTGTGGGCGGTGGCCGCCGACGCGGTGGCCCGCTTCGCCCGCCATCCGCACCCGGCCCCCGTCGCGGTGGCCGTGGGCGTCGCGGCGCTGATGCTGCTGGGGGCGCGGTGGCGCCCCGGTGTGCCGTTCTCCCTGCTCGGGGTCGCCGCCGCGACGGTGCTGGCCGAGACCACCCCGATCGGCCTGGCGCGCATCGGCGCCCTACCCGCCGGTCTGCCGGTCCCGTCGCTGAGCTTCCTGGACCTACCCGCGGTGCGGACGCTGCTGCCCGCCGCCTGCGCGGTGGCCGCGCTGGCCGCGCTGGAAAGCCTGCTGTCGGCCACCGTCGCCGACGCGATGAGCGTCAGCGAACAGCACGACCCCGACCGGGAACTGTTCGGCCAGGGCCTGGCCAACCTCGCCGCGCCCGTGTTCGGCGGAGTCCCCGCCACCGCGGCGATCGCCCGCACCGCGGTCAACGTGCGCGCCGGCGCCCGCTCGAAGCTGGCGTCGCTGACCCACGCCGTCGCGCTGGCCGTCATCGTGCTGGCGGCCGCACCGCTGGTCGGGCGCATCCCGCTCGCCGCGCTGGCCGGGGTCCTGCTGGCGACCACCGTGCGGATGGTCGAGGCGGGGTCGCTGCTCGCGCTGGCCCGCGCCACCCGCGGCGACGCGCTGGTGCTGATCCTCACCTTCACCGTGACCGTCGCGCTGGACCTGGTCACCGCCGTCGCGGTCGGCGTCGGGGTCGCGATCGTGCTGGCCCTGCGCGCGGTGGCCCGCACCGCACGCATCGAGCGGGTCCCCCTGGAGGCCGGCGACCACAGTGCCGAGGAGCACGCCCTGCTCGCCGAGCACATCGTCGCCTACCGCCTCGACGGCCCGCTGTTCTTCGCCGCCGCCCACACGTTCCTGCTGCAGCTCTCCGAGATCACCGACGTGCGGGTGGTCATCCTGCGGATGTCGCGGGTCTCGACCGTCGACGCGACCGGAGCGCAGGTGCTCGGCGATGCCATCGACCGCCTGCGACGCCGCGGCATCGCCGTGCTGCTGTCCGGCATCGCGCCCGGCCACGAGGAGATCCTCAAGACCCTCGGCGTCGCCGAGCGACTTCGCCGCGAGGGACGGGTCTTTCCCGACACCCCCACCGCCATCGCGTACGCCCGCAACCACGTCCTGCGGCACCACGGCACCGACCGGACCCCACCGTCGAACGGCGCCGGATACGTCGGCACCGGCACCGGCACCGGCAACGACGACGGCACCACCACCCGCACCGCGGCGCGCCGATCCCAGCCGCGGACCGCACCCTTCCGGCCCTCGCCCCCCGGAGCGTCCCCATGCGACTACTGCTGATCGGCGCGCCCGAGCACCCCGCACCGATCGGGCCGAGGCGTCGCAGCGGGTTCAGCTGAGTTCGAGGGCGCGCTCGATCAGTCGGAGCCGGTGCCGGGCCATGGCGAGGTTCGCGCGATCCCGGTTCAACGCCAGGTACATGAAGAGTCCCTCGCCGGAGGACCCCTTCACCGGCCGAATGAGATGATATTGAGAGCCGAGCGTGACGAGGATGTCGTCGATGGTTTCGCGCAGCCCCAGCAGGTCGATCGTGCGGAGCTTGGCGCGCAGCACCTCCGTGTTTGCCGCCGCGGCGGTAGCGATGTCGAAGTCCCGGCCGCCGCCGGCCGTGCCGAGGGCCATGCCGCTGGTGTAGTCCACGATGGCCGCCGCGATCGCGCCGTCTACCTGCAACGCGTCCTTGAGTGCCACATCCATCTCTGCCATTGCAACCCTTCCCACGTGATGTGCCGTCTGCACCGAGGATGGGCGGCACGGGCGGGGGACAAGCGGACGCTGTGTCCGGTTTCCCCGCGGCACCTCGGCGAACAATCGGGACAGCACGGGATCGAGTTGCAAGTATTGGCAACTCAATAGGTCAGCAATTTCTGACAGTGTGCGACTTGGATCCGGACCGGCCGGGCAGGCCCCGTCCGGACCGGTCGGTTCAAGCGCCGACGATGTCGCGGGTGACGGCGGCCTGTTCGGTGAGCACTCCGCTGATCATGGTCTGGGTCTCGTTGATCTTGTCGACGATCTGGGCGATGCCGGCGAGGGCTTCGACGACGGTGGCGGCGTCGGTCTGGATCGCGGTGACGAGGTTGCCGACGTCGTCGGTGGCGCGGGCGGTGCTTTGAGCGAGCTCCTTGACCTCGCCGGCGACGACGGCGAAGCCCTTGCCCAGCTCGCCGGCTCGGGCGGCCTCGATGGTGGCGTTGAGCGCCAGCAGGTTGGTCTGCTCCGCGATGCTGGTGATCACCTTGACGACGTTGCCGATCTCAGCGCTGGACTCCTCGAGCCTGCGCACCGAGGCGTTGGCGTCGGCGGTCATGCTCTGTGCCTGGACGGCGACGGAGGTGGCCTGGACCACGTTCCGTTCGGCTTCCTCGATCGAGGTGACCAGTTCCGCGCCGGCCGCGGTGATCCGGTTGGCCTCCTCGATGCGCTGCATGGCCTCGGCGACCAGGTAGACCGCGTTCCGCAGCGCCGCGGCCCGGGTGTCAGACAACTCGGTCAGTATCTCGGTGGAGAAGAAGTCCATCGTGCCGACCACGGCACCACGCACGAGCAACGGCAGTGCCACCCCGGACTTCACCCCGGCCCGTTGCGCCGCGGGCGCGCGGACACAGTCGGTCATCTCGCCCAGATCCGGGACGAACAACAGGTCCCGCTTGCGCCACGCCTTGCCGGCGAGCCCGACACCCTCGGTGAAGCTGGCCCGCTCGGTAACCTCGCGGAACTCCTCGCCCGCGGTGCCGGATTCCACGACGAAATGCAGCGCGTTGTCCTGCGGATCGATCCGCCAGTAGGAGCCGTAGGCCCAGCCGAACTCGTGGCGGATGGTGTCCAGCGCCTTGCGGGCCGCGTCCTGCGCCGAGGCGGCAGCGGACACCTCCCGCAACACTGCGGTCACCGCTTTCGCGTCGGCCGTCGCGGCGGCCTGCCGCTCGCTGTCGGCAAGCCGTTCCAGGGTCTGCGACACCAGCCGGCCGACAACCCGCAGCGTGTCCAGCCGCTGCGGCGACGGGGCCAGCGTCTCGGTCGCGAAGAAGTCCATCGTCGCGACCACCTCCCCTCCCTCGAACAGCGGGAAGCACACCCCGCTCTGCACACCGACCTGCTGCGCCACCGGGGCGCGGACACAGTCGGTGAGCTGACCGATGTCGGGCACGAACACCAGATCCCGGGCCCGCCAGGCCCGCCCGGACAGGCCCACCCCCTCGGGAAACGACGCCGACAGGGTCACCGTGCGGAACTCCGGGCCCGCATCTCCGGACTCCACCACGAAATGCAGCGCCTTGTCCTGCGGGTTGACCCGCCAGTACGAGCCGTACGCCCAGCCGAAACACTTCCGCACCACATCCAACGCGGCCTGCGCCGCGCCTGCGGCACTGTCGGCACGCGCCAACGCGTTCAGCACCTCGGTGATCGCCGCCGAGTTCCCCTGCAATTCGCTTACCAAGGCCTGCGCCTCAGCCAGACCAGCGGTGTTACCCGCACCGAACAGCCCCATGCTCCAACTCCGGTTCGATCACCAACGCGTCCGCCTGTCAGCATCACTCGTCGACGGCCACGGTGAGTGCCAAACCGCCAATACCGCCGAACTACCCACCCCGGGTTCCGACGGGCTGTTGGCCGGGTGGGGCGGCATCCGGTTTCGGATGCCGCCCCAGGTTGGTGGCCGGGTTCACTTGAGCCAGGGGAGTTTCTGCACGATGGGCAGGCGGTTCCAGTAGGTGCCGAGGCCGAGGGTGTTGCCGGCGGCGGTGAGGGCGAGGACGGCGAGGATGCCGGCGTAGATGAGGTGGTCGTCCATGAAGGGGTTGTTCTCCGGGGGCAGCACGGCGGTCCACATCAGGACGAGCAGCAGCGAGCCCGCGGCGGCGGCGATGCGGATGCCGACGCCGGCGATCAGGGCGATGCCGATCCCGGCGAGGCCGATCATGAACAGCCAGTCGGCCCAGGCGGCGCCGGCGATGCTGTGGTAGAAGCCTTCGAAGGGTCCGCTGACGGCCTTGCCGAGGAATCCCTTGGTGGGGCTGCCGCCGTCGATCCAGGCGTTCGCGGCGGGGGTGGCGCGGCCGAGTCCGAACAGTTTGTCGAGGAAGGCCCAGAGGAAGACCCAGCCGAGGGCGAGGCGCAGACCGGCGAGCACGTAGCGGGTGGCCTTCTGGACGGTCGTCTCGGTGACGGTGTCGGTGGCGCGCACGGCGGCGGGGGTGGTCCGGGTGGTGGTTGCGGGGTGGTGGTGAGTGGCGGCGGTCATGGCTTCCACGTCCTTTCAGGATTCGTTCTGCTACCTCTATTCAGCCCGGTGGATGGCGCCGGATGGAGAGTCGGCGTACCGGTTGACGCGGGACCTTCGGCCCGTCTTCGCCGCGGTGGGGCGACCACCGTCGCGACTCGGGACCAATGGCACTGCACACGGCGGGCTCCCGGCGCTGGGATGTGTGCAGGACGGCGCCGGCCGGGCCTACCGAGCTTGAAGGAGGTGCCGTCATGACTCGTACGCGTACCTGGACGATCGAGATCAACATCACCGAGTATGAGGACGGGCGCCGTAGCCATGCGGGCGCGATCCTGCACAGTCAGGAGGCTCCGGAGACCGGCGACGAATCGGCCACCGCGCGAGCGCTCGCGGACCTCGCACGCAAACTGCTCGACGTCGCCCCCGGCGACATCGAGCGGCCGACCCATCGGTCCATGCGGATACTGTCCTGAACGGCGCGCCGGATGTGTCCGTTGCGGGACCAACGGCCTGTCAGGTGAGGTCGTTGTGGCCAGGTGCGGCGGCCCTCGATTGGTGACAGTGGACGGTGAGCGGGCGGCACGCGCCGGCTCCCGACCTGGAGGATGCTGCCATGGCTGACACCGCGATCGTCACCGGAACGCCCGCAGCGGCACCGGACGAGATCGACGGCACCATCGACCCGCTCGTCGACCACGGCCTTGAGGCGCTTGCCGCGTACGACGGGTTCACCCAGGAGCAGATCGACACGATCGTCGCCAAGGCGTCGGTGGCCGCGTTGAGCCGGCACACCGAGCTGGCCCGGCTGGCCGTCGACGAGACGGGCCGGGGCCTGTTCGAGGACAAGGCCGTCAAGAACATCTTCGCGTGTGAGCACGTGCCGCACCACATGGCCGGGCTCAGGACCGTCGGGGTCATCTCCCGGGACGAGATCAACGGCATCGTGGAGATCGCCGAGCCGGTCGGCGTGGTGTGCGCGGTCACCCCGGTCACCAACCCGACCTCCACGACGATCTTCAAGGCGCTGCTCGCCCTCAAGACGCGTAACCCAGTGATCTTCGCCTTCCACCCGGCCGCCCAGCGGTGCAGCGCCGAGGCGGCGCGCATCGTCCGCGACGCGGCGATCGCGGCCGGCGCGCCCGAGCACTGCATCCAGTGGATCGAGAGCCCGTCCGTCGCGGCGACCGGCGCCCTGATGCGCCACCCCGGGGTGGCGGTCATCCTCGCCACGGGCGGCAATGCCATGGTGCGGTCGGCCTACTCGGCAGGCAAGCCGGCGCTGGGCGTCGGCGCCGGTAACGTGCCCGCGTACGTGCACCGCAAGGCGAAGCTCGCCCGGGCCGTGCACGATGTCGTGCTGTCCAAGTCGTTCGACAACGGGATGGTGTGCGCCTCCGAGCAGGCGGTGATCATCGATGCCGAGGTCTACCCGGCCGCGCTCGCGGAATTCGCCCGGCTGCGCGCCTATCGGGCCACCGCGCAGGACAAGGCCAAGCTCGAGGAGCTCATCTTCGGCGCGTCGGCGGGCAGTGACGACTGCGCCCAGGGACGGCTCAACGCGGAGGTCGTGGGACAGAGCGCGGAGTGGATCGCCGAGCGGGCCGGGTTCTCCGTGCCGCCCGGCACCTCGATCATCCTCGTCGAGGTGAGCGGCGTGGGACCGGCCGAGCCGCTGACCCGGGAGAAGCTGTGCCCGGTCCTGGCCGTGCTGCGGGCCGACTCGGCGCAGCAGGGCTTCGACTACGCCGCGCGGATGGTGGAGTTCAACGGTCTGGGGCACAGCGCGGTCATCCACACCGAGGACGAAGCGGTCGCCGAGGCGTACGGCCGGCAGGTCAAAGCGGTCCGGATCATCTGGAACGCACCGGCCTCACAGGGCGGTATCGGTGACATGTACAACGCCTTCCTGCCCTCGCTCACGCTGGGTTGCGGCAGCTATGGGCGTAACTCGGTGTCCCACAACGTCACCGCGGTGGATCTGATCAACATCAAGCGGATCGGTCGGCGCAGCAACAACCTGCAGTGGTTCAAGGTGCCGCCGAAGATCTACTTCGAGCCGAACGCGATCCGCTACCTGGCCGACATGCCGGAGGTGCGGCGGGTCACCGTCGTCACCGATCACACCATGACCCGGCTGGGTTACGTGGACCGGATCATCACCGTGCTGCAGCGCCGGCCGGAACGGGTCGCTCTGCAGATCATCGACGACGTCGAGCCCGAACCGAGCCTGGCCACCGTCGACCGCGGGGCGGAGCTGATGCGCTCCTTCCGGCCGGACACCATCATCGCGCTCGGCGGAGGATCGGCGATGGACGCGGCGAAGGTGATGTGGCTGCGCTACGAGCACCCCGAAGTGGTCTTCTCCGACATGCGGGAGAAGTTCTTCGACGTGCGCAAGCGTGCCTTCACGTTCCCGACCCTGGGGGAGCGGGCCCGGCTCGTGTGCATCCCCACCACCTCGGGCACCGGCGCGGAGGTGACCCCGTTCGCCGTCATCACCGACGGTTCAACCGGCAAGAAGTATCCCCTGGCCGACTACGCGCTGACGCCCAGCGTCGCCATCGTCGACCCGGTGCTGGCCGCCGACCTGCCACCGGCGATCACCGCGGACAGCGGCTTCGACGCGCTGACCCACGCCGTCGAGTCGTACGTGTCCGTCTACGCCAACGACTTCACCGACGGACTCGCGCTGCAGGCCATCAAGATGATCTTCGGCTACCTGGGTCGGGCCGTCGCCGACGGGGCGAACGACCCGGAGGCCCGGGAGAAGATGCACAACGCCGGGACCATCGCCGGAATGGCCTTCGGCAGTGCCTTCCTCGGCATCGTCCACGCCATGTCACACACCCTGGGCGCCACGTTCCACATCGCACACGGGCGCACCAACGCGGTCCTGCTGCCGCATGTCATCCGCTACAACGGCACCGTGC
The DNA here is from genome assembly GCF_003947245.1 of Actinoplanes sp. ATCC 53533. NCBI lineage: Bacteria > Bacillati > Actinomycetota > Actinomycetes > Micromonosporales > Micromonosporaceae > Actinoplanes > Actinoplanes sp. ATCC 53533. The sequence continues at coordinate 56,878 of NZ_QHHV01000059.1, forward strand.
CCGGCAAGCTCACCGGCTGGCCCAAGTACGAGAGCTACCGGGCCCCGGAGCGGTTCCAGGACATCGCCCGGATGCTCGGGCTGTCCGCCGCGACGCCGGCCGAAGGCGTGGAGTCCTTCGCTCACGCGGTGGAGCAACTGCGCCGCGAGGTCGGCATCCAGGAGTCGTTCCAGCAGATCGGCGTCGACGAGCAGGCGTTCCTGCACGCCGTGCCGCAGCAGTCCCTGAACGCCTACCAGGACCAGTGCGCGCCGGCCAACCCCCGGATGCCGATGCTCGACGACATGCAGGACATCATGCGAGCCGCGTACTACGGCAAGTGAACGGCCCCGGTCCGAGGCCGAGCGATCAGCACCGGGCAGTCGGCGTGGTGCGACAGCTGCGATCCGGTCGAGCCGAGCAGCACGCCGGCAATGGTGCCGTGACCACGGCTGCCGACGACGACGAGCTGAGCGTTGTGGGACACGCCGGTCAGCACCGCGGCGGCGCTGCCGTGTGACACCAGCGCCTCCACCGCGATCTGCGGGTGCCGCTGCCGCCAGGGCTTGAGCAACACCTCCAGGCGTTCATGTTCCGCGGCGTCGTCCTCCGGTGTCTGGATCTCGGTGGGCGGCACAGCGCCGGCCCAGATCGGCACCACCGGCAGGAAGGTACGGATGACCACGAGGGCGGCGTCGCGCTGCGCGGCCGCCTCGAAGGCGGTCGCGAGCACGTGATCGGCTGCCGGGGAGTCGTCCACGCCGGCCACCACCGGGCCCTGCCCCGCCTCGCTGCGGCCTCGTACGACCACGACCGGGCCGGGCGCGTGGGTGACCAGCCGCTGGCTGACCGAGCCGAGCAGGAGCCCGGCGAAGCCGCCGTGGCCTCGGTTGCCCACGACGGTCAGCTCGGCGTCCTGGGCCAGCTCGAGCAGGCCAGCGGCGGGTTTGCCGATGTGGGTGTCGGTGCGGGACCGGACGGTGGGCGCCGCCGTGCGGGCTTGTTCCTCCGCCTCGAGGACGACGGCCTGGGCGATCTTCTGAGCCTCTTCCAGGTATTTGTCGCCGGGGCCGAAGCGGGCGGCGTACCACTGCCAGTCGAAGACGTGGGCGATCCGCAACGGCAGATCACGGTGCTGCGCCTCGCGGGCGGCCCACCGGACCGCGGCATGACTCGCCGCCGAACCGTCGATGCCCACCAGGATCTCGTCGTTTCTCATCATCGGTCCCTTCTCGGTGCCTTCGGGGGCGGTACGTCACATGTCGGAGGCTCGCCGGACGCTCCAGTAGCGGCTGAGACGCAACGCCGCCCCCGGCACCAACGCGACGACCGCGCAGGCCGCCAACTCCGTCACTGTCAATGACTCGGTGCCCAGCAGCGTCTGCAACGGGGCGAGCAGCACGCCGCCGACCTGCAGCACCGCGGAGACCGCCACGGCGCCCAGCAGCGACCAGTTCCGCTTGGTGCCGGGCTCCGGGGTGGCCCGTACGGCCAGCGCGACGCCCAGCTGGGCCAGCCCGAGCACCACGAACATGACCGACTGCCACGGCCGGTCGAGCTGGTGGGCTGTCACGCCGGCGCCGAGCACGACGGCCGCGACGCACAGGCCACCGACCAGGACGCTGCGGAGCAGTCCGTCGCCGAGGACCGACTCCTGCGGTGACCGGGGGCGGCGGCGCAGCACACCGGCCTCGGCGGGCTCGGCTCCCATCGCCACCCCGGGGATGCCGTGCGTCAGCAGGTTGATCCAGAGCAGCTGGCCGGGCAGCAGCGGCAGGGGCATGCCCAGGAACGGCCCGGCCAGCATCACCAGCAGCTCGGCGATGCCACCGGACAGGGCGTAGCGCAGGAACCGGCGGATGTTGTCGTAGATCCGGCGGCCCTCGCCGATCGCCGTCCCCACGGTCGCCAGGTTGTCGTCGACCAGGACGAGCTCGGCCGCCTGCCGGGCCACCTCGGTGCCGCTGCCCATCGCCACGCCGATGTCGGCGCGCCGCAACGCGGGTGCGTCGTTGACGCCGTCGCCGGTCATGGCGACGACCTCGCCGCGGCGCTGCAACTCGGCGATGATGTCGAGCTTCCGCTCCGGCTGGATGCGGGCGTACACCCGGGCCTGGTCGATGTCGGCCGCGGTCAGCGGGCCCGCGTCGCCGCGGGCGACCCGGTCCCCGGGCGCGAGGATCCCGAGCTGGGCGCCGATCGCGGCGGCGGTCGCCGGGTGGTCACCGGTGATGAGGATCAGGCGTACGCCGGCAGCCTCGAACGCCGCGGCGGTGTCGCGGGCGGTGTCCCGCAAGGGGTCACCGATACCCACCAGGCCGAGCACGCGCAGGGCGGGCGGATCGGCCGGATCGGGCTGGTCCGCCACCGTGGCGGCGCTGATGGCCAGGACCCGCAGGCCGTCCGCCGCCAGTGCCGCGGCCACGTCGAGCAGCGCCGGGTCCGATCCGGCGTCGAGCAGGCTCTCCGGTGCGCCCTTGGACACCACCAGGAAACCGCCGGCGGGCCGCCGGTGCACGGTCGTCATCCGCCTGCTGGCCTGGTCGAACGGGTGTTCGGCGACCCGCGGGGCCTGGGCCCGTTCCGGGCCGGGGTCGAGCCCGCAGCGGGCGGCGAGAGTGACCAGGGCCGCCTCCATCGGGTCGCCGGCGGCGGCCCAGTCCGATCGGTCGCCGGCCGGCGGGATCAGCTCGGCGTCGTTGCAGAACAGTCCCGCCTGCGCGAGCAGGCGAAGGTCTTCGGGGACCGGCACCGGGCCGCCGTCGCGCCGGACCTCACCGGTGGGGGCGTAGCCGGTGCCCGAGACGGTGTATCGGGCGCCGTCCGCGGTGACGGCCTGCTGCACCGACATCCGGTTCTGGGTCAGGGTGCCGGTCTTGTCCGAGGCGATCACCGTCACCGACCCGAGCGTCTCGACGGCGTGCAACCGGCGCGGGATCGCCCGGGTACGGGCCATCCGGCGCGCGCCGAGGGCCAGCGCCAGGGTGACGACGGCGGGCAGGGACTCGGGCACGGCCGCGACCACCAGGCTGACCGCGGTGATCGCCATCCGGGCGACGGGCTCGCCGGCCAGCACGCCGAGGGCGAAGACGACGCCGGAGACGGCCACGGCGGTGCCGCCCAGCACCCGGCCGAGGCCGGCGATCCGCCGCTGCAGCGGGGTCGGGCCGGGCTTCGTGCGGGCCACCAGGGCCGAGATGCGGCCCAGCGAGCTTCCCGCCCCGGTGCGGACGACCAGCCCGGCGGCCCGCCCGGTCGTCAGCACCGTGCCGGCGCCGGCTTCCTCCGCCTTGTCGCGGTGCACCGGGACCGACTCCCCGGTCAGCGCCGACTCGTCGAAGCTCGCCCGCTGCGCGTCGACGAGCTCCAGATCGGCGGGCACGATGTCGCCCGCCTCCAGCCGGACCAGGTCACCCCGGACCAACTCCGCCGCGGGAACGATCCGGTCGGCGCCGTCGCGTACCACCCGGGCCGTCGGCGCGGCGAGCTGGTCGAGCGCGGCGATCGCCTGGTCCGCACGGATCTCCTGGATGACACCGATCAGGGTGTTCACGATGACGACCAGCAGGATCACGGCGGTGTCGGGCAGATCGTCCAACAGGGCGGTGACGACGGCGGCGGCGAGCAGCAGCGCGATGAGCGGATCGGCCAGCTGCCGCCCGACGCGGGCCACCAGCCGGCGGGGCGCGGGCGCGGCCACCGTGTTGGGGCCGTCGGCGGCCAGCCGAACGGCCGCTTCGGTGCTGGTCAGACCGCGGGTCGCGGTGGCCGTGCTGGGGGACACGTTCGGCTCCTTCAGGCTGTCGGGCGTCGTACCTCCAGGTTTTCGCGGATGGGCCCGCGGCGGCAGGGTCGTTGGACCCTGTTCACCGGGTCCTACCGAAATGTCCGATGCGTTGATCGGCGTGGGCGTCAGCAGGCCGCGGTGTTGATCGGTGTGGGCGTCAGCAGGCCGCGGTGATGATCGGTGTGGGCGTCAGCGGGCCGCGGTGAGCGGTGCGTCGAGCTCGGCCGTCTCGGGCGCCCGGCCTCTCCGGAGCCGGCGCATGGTGACCGGGCCGGCTACGGCGACGAACACCGCCAGGACGACGGGGACCATCAGGCCGACGGTCAGGTCGGTGGCCTCGGCGAGGTAGCCGATCGTGGCCGGGCCGAGCAGCATTCCGGTGGAGCCGGAGATCGAGATCAGGGCGATGTTCGAGGGTGAGCCGCCGGCGTCGCCGATGGCGCTGAACAGCACCGGGACGATCACCGCGATCCCGCTGCCGGCGAGGATCCAGCCGGCCCACGCGAGGGGGAGGCCGCCGACCGTGGCCGAGACGAGGACGAGGGCGTAGCCGGCGGTGGCCAGGGTGCCGGCGCACAACAGCGAGCGGCCGGGGCCGAGCCTGGCCCGGATCGGGTCGCCCAGGAGGCGGAAGACCGTCATCGCGCAGGCGAACACCGTGTACGACAGCGGCGCGAGCGCCTCGTCGGCCTGCAGGACCCGGGCGGCGTGCAGGTTGGCCCAGTCGGACGCGCCGGACTCGACGAGGTGGCCGCCGAGGCCGAGCACGAACATCGCACCGAGCACGATCGCGCCGATGCGGGCCGCGCCCGCCGGCGCGCCGGCGCTGCCACCGGCTGTCTGAACCGGTGGCGGCAGCAGCGGGCGGGTGAAAGCGGCGAACGCCGCGGCGCTGGCCAGCGCCACGACGACCAGCATGGCCTGGTTTCCCAGCCCGAGGGTGAGGCCGAGCGAGGTGAGCGCGCCGGCGGCGGCGCCGCCGAGGCTCCAGAAGCCGTGAAAGGACGAGACGATGGGCCGCTTGTAGTAGCGCTCGAGCTCGACGGAGTGGGCGTTGAGACCCACCTCGACGAAGCCGACGCCGATGCCGTAGACCGCGCCGCAGAGCAGCAGGGTCTCGTAGCTCGGCGCGAGCGCGGGGGCGATGAGGACCAGCTGGGTGGCCGGGCCGGTCCAGCGCAGCAGGCCCCGGGTGGTGATCCGGTCGGCGATCCGCCCGGCGGCGAACATGGTGATCAGCCCGACGACCTGGATGAACAGGAGCAGGGTGCCCAGGCGCGCCTCGTCGAGGCCGAGCCGGCGGTCGACCGAGGGGAGGGCGGCGGCCCAGGCGCCCATGACGAAACCTGAGGTCGCGAAGGTGCCGAAGACTCCGACGCGAGCGCGGCGCAGGGCGGTGGTGTCGGGATGCATGGCCGTCCTCGGGGGTCGCTGGTTTTGTTCTTGTCGAGAACATAATGGCGCCCGCCCGCGCCGTCAAATTTTGTTCTCGACGGAGACATAAGAGGCCGCTGGCGGAATAATGCCCACCATGCCGCAGCTGAAGACGAGCGCCGACCTCCGCGTCCACAACCAGACCCGGCTGCTGCGCGCCGTGCACGGCGCCGACGAACCGCTGACCCGCGCCGGCGCCGCCCGGCTGCTGGGCATCGGCCGCAACACCGCGGCCGCGCTCGTCGGTGAGCTCGAGGCGGCCGGGCTGCTGCACGAGGTCCCGGCCGAGACCACCGGCCGCGGCCGGCCGACCACCCTGCTGCTCGCCCACCCCGGCGGGCCGGTCGCCTTCGCCGCCGACATCCGCGAGGATTCCTGGACCCTGGCGCGGATCGAGCTGGGCGGGCGGCTGACCGAACTGGAGACCGGCGAGCACGACCGGACCCCGGCGGTGTTCGGCGAGATCCACCGGGCGACGCGGCGGCACGCCACCGACCGGCTCGCCGCGCTCGGCATCGCCATCAGCGGGCCGATCCGGGACGGCCGCCGTCTGCACATCTCGCACCTGGGCTGGGACGAAGTGGACCTCGGCGAGCACATCGGCGCCGGCTGGCCGCCGACCGTGGTGGACAACGACGCCCGGCTCGCCGGGCTCGCCGAGGCCCGGCGCGGGGCATTGCGCGGGATCGGTACCGCCCTGCACTTCCACATCGACTTCGACATCGGCGGAACCCTGCTGCTGGGCGGGGACGCCCAGCGCGGCGCCCACCACATCGCCGGGGAGTTCGGGCACATGCCGCTCACCGGCTCCGGGCTGCGGTGCATGTGCGGCGTCCAGGGCTGCTGGAGCCTGGACGTGGGCACCAACGCGCTGGTGCGGCGCTTCGGCAAGGAACCCGGCTACGGAGCCGGGCGGGAGCTGGGACGCGAGATCCTGGCCCGCGCCGAGGACGGCGACGCCGAGGCCGGCCGGGCGGTCGACGACAACGCCACCGCGCTGGGGCGAGGGCTCGGCGCGCTGGCCAACGCCCTCGACCCCGAGGCGATCACTCTCTCCGGGCTGGGGGTGGAGCTGATCCGGCTGCGGCGCGGCCTGATCGAACAGGCATGCGCCGACGGACTGATGGGCTTCAGGCGCGCCGAACCGCCCCGCATCCTGGCGGGAACGGTCGGCGAGATCGGCCCGCTGCGCGGCGCGGCCGAGATCGCCTACGACGCGATCCTCAACCCCGAGTGGCTGCGACTGCGACTCTAGCGGGGTGCCTGGTGATCGCGTCCCGGCAAGTGAGGACATTGGACGGTGGATGTGCGAGCATCGATGGTTATGATGCCGCGCCGAACGTTGCGCACTGTCCTCATCGCTGTCACGACCCTTCTCGCTGCCGCGACCGTGGTCCACGGGGGTGCCGGTCCCGCAGTCGCGGCCGAGACCGGCGCAGCCTGGGAGCGAGTGCCGCTGCCGAGCTCGGTCGCCGCGCCGGCGCTGCTGCAGTCGGTAGCCGCCACCGATCCGGCGAATGCCTGGGCGGTCGGCGGCGAGGCGATGAGCGGCCGGGACGCGGGCACCCCGCTGATCCTGCGCTGGAACGGTGCGACGTGGGCGAAGGCGCCGCTTCCCGCGCTGTCCTGGAGCGGCTCGCTGCGGTCGGTCGCCGGCTCCTCCCGGTTCGAGGCATGGGCGATCGGCCGGGACACCGCCGGACTGTCCCATGTGCTGCGGTGGACCGGGCAGTCGTGGCGGGAGGTGCCCGTACCGGGAGGTGCCAGTGCGTCGCTGACCCTGAGTGGGGTCGCCGCCGGTCCGCGGGGGTCCGCATGGCTGGTGGGCCACGACGGCGACCGGCCGGTGGTGCTGCGGTGGACCGGCGGGGTCTGGCGGGCGGTGGCGTCGCCGGTGGAGGCCGGGCGGTTGGCCGGGGTGCGGGCGACCCGGCACGGCGTGTGGGTGACGGGCCAGGAGCACGTCGGCGGCGAGTACGTGGGTGTGGTGGCGCGCTGGACCGGCGCCGGCTGGACCACGGTCACCACCAGCGGCGTGCGCGCCGACGGCGCCCCGATATCGGCGATCAACGACGTGCTGGCGGTGGCCGCCGACGACGTGTGGGCGGTCGGGTCCGTCGCGGTGCGCGGCCCGGGTGGCCTGTCGCTGACCCAGCCGTGGACCGGGCATTGGAACGGCACCGGGTGGGACTCCTCGCTGCGGGTGCCGGCCGCGACGATCGAACAGAACGTCACGATCACGCCGGACCGTGCCGGCCGGCCGCAGTGGGTGGGATCCATCGTCGGCCCCAACCCGGCGAGCACCCGGTACGCCCGGTTCGACGGGACCGCGTGGACCGAGGTCAGCGGTTCCCCGCTGGCGGGCGTGTTCATCGCCGGCACGGCGACCGCCCACATTCCGGGCACGAACGCGACGTGGTCGGTGGGCGCCCTCGCGACCCAGCCGCCGGGCGGGTTCGCCTGGGGGACACCGTTGATCGAACGGCACGACGGCGGGCGATGACCCGCGGGGGGTTCGCCCCCGTCACGGCGTAGCCGCTGTCCGGCGACCGAGGAGTTCAGGCGGTCTGGCCGACGGTTTGCGGGGCGAGCACCGCGTCGACCTTGTCGAGTAGCTCGCGTTCGGTGAACGGTTTGTCGAGCAGGGTGACGCCCGGGTCGAGCCGGCCCTGGGAGGCCAGGAAGGGCTGGGCGTAGCCGGACATGTACAGGACCCGGATGTCAGGTCGGGTCCGCTGGATCTTCTCGGCGGCTTCCCGGCCGAGCATCTGCGGCATGATCACGTCGGTGATCAGCAGATCGATGGTGCCCTGGTAGCTGTCCGCGGCCGTGATGGCCTCGGCGCCGTTGGCGGCGGTGATCACCGTGTAGCCCTGCCGGGTGAGCAGGCGCCGGGTGACCTCCCGGAGGGCGTCCTCGTCCTCGACGATGAGCGCGGTGTGGCTGCCGGGAATCCGGCGGCTCGGCGTCGCCCGTACGGCTTCGGCGACGGACCGGTTGGTCACGGGCAGCAAGATCGTGAACGTGGTGCCGTCGCCGGGTAGCGAACTGATGCGGATGTGCCCGTCGGCCTGGGTGACGGCTCCGTAGACGGTGGCCAGTCCCAGCCCGCTGCCCTCGCCCTTGTTCTTGGTGGTGTAGAACGGTTCGAAGGCGTGCTTGATCACCTCGGCGGTCATGCCGGTGCCGGTGTCGGCGACCGTGACGCGGACGTAGTCCCCGGGCAGGACCGAGGACCATTCGGCGGCGTAGGCGCGGTCGACGTGGAAGCGGTCGGTGGTGATGGTGAGCCGGCCGACGTCGGGCATCGCGTCGCGGGCGTTGACGGCCAGGTTGAGGATCAGCTGGTCGATCTGGCCAGGGTCGGCCAGCACGGGCGGCAGTCCCTCGGCGAGGTCGGTGACCAGCTCCAGATTGGCCCCGAGGGTCCGGCGCAGGATGCTGGCCATGTTGTCCAGCAGCTCGTTGAGGTCGATGACCTGCGGCTGGATCACCTCGCGCCGGGCGAAGGACAGCAGCTGCCGGGTGAGTCCGGCGGCGCGTTCCGCGGCCCGCCGGATCTGCCCGATGTCCTGTGCCGCGGCCTTCCACCGAGGGTTGCCGTCAACGCCGGCCGCGGCGTCGATCTCGTCGCCCACGAATTCGGCGTAGTTGAGGATCACCCCGATGAGGTTGTTGAAGTCGTGCGCCACCCCGCCGGCGAGTTGGCCGAGCCCTTCGAGACGCTGGGCCTGTTCCAGCTGGGCCCGCAGGCGTTCCCGGTCCTCCTGCGGCACGTGCACGTCTGCGCCGGGCGTGGTGCCGACCGACAGCGGGCGTGACGTCGACGCCACACCGACGACGGTGCCGGCCCCGTCCACGATCGCCGACATGCCCAGCAGCACGGCGATGATGGTGCCGTCCTTGCGGACCCGGTTGGTGCTGTACGGCGCGACCCGCTCGCCGGCCGCGGCGCGGCGCAACAGGTCGGCCTCCTCGCTCTCCCACCCCGCCGGGAGCAGTATCGACGAGTCCCGGCCGATGATCTCCTCGGGCGGATAGCCGTACATGTCCACCGCGACGGGGCTCCAGCCGGTGATCATGCCCTGGCGGGTCTTGGTGACGATGGCGTCCAGCGACTGCGCCATCACGGCCGCCACCATCTCAGCGGTAATGCCCTGGGTGATCGCAGCCATGACTTTCCCCATCAGATCCGATTGACCGGTGCGTCAGCTGACACAGCACGGCGTTCGCACCGTCGGGGTCTGGGACGAGGCACCACAAGGGTAGCTCACAAACGTTGCAAATCGTGTGAAACAGGCGCCTCTCTGGCGGCCGGACGCATGGTCAGGAGCAGAACGGCGAGCCCGGCGAAGATGACCGCGGCGATGACGCCGGTGACGTGCAGGCTGGCGGTGAAGGCCGCCCGCGCGCTGTACAGCAGTTCCGTGCCCTGGCCGGCGGGCAGCCGCTCGCTGGCGGCGACCGCGCCGGCCAGCGAGTCGGACGTGCCGTCCATCCGGCCGCGGTAGACCACCGCGGCCACCACCCCGAGCAGCGCGAAACCGAGCGAACCGCCGAAGTAGTTGCCGGTCTCCGACATCGACGCCGCCGAGCCGGCCCGCTCCGGCGGTACGGACCCGACGATGAGCCCGGTGCCCAGCGCGAACAGCGGGCCGGTGCCCAGCGCCAGCACGGCGATGCCGATCATCACCAGCGGCAGCGAGCCCGCGCCGCCGACGCCGACCAGCAGCAGGCTGCCCAGCGCGGACCCGGCCAGCCCGCCGGCGATCGCGGTCGGCTGCCTCATCCGCCGGGCCAGCGCCGGCGCGATCATGGTGCCCACCGCCACGCCCAGGCCCATGGGCGCGAACAGCACCGCCGACGTGGCCGGCGAGAAGCCCAGCACGCTCTGCAGGTACTGGGTCACCAGCAGACCCGTACCGGCCATGGCGATGCCGGCGAAGACCAGCCCGACCAGGACGGCCGTGAACGGGCGGTTGCGGAGCAGCCGCAGGTCCAGCAGCGGCGCCGCCAGCCGCAGTTGCCGGCGGACGAACAGGAATCCGGTGGCCGCGCCGACGACCAGGGCGACCGCCGGGCCGACCGGGGAACTCCCGACGGTCAGCTGCTTGACGCCGTAGATCATCAGGAGCACCGCGGCGAGCGACAGCCCGACGCTGGCCAGGTCCGGCCGGCCGGCCCGGTCGCTGCGGAATTCCGGCAGCAGCACCGGCCCGGCGAGCAGCAGCACCGCCATCGCCGGCACGGCGACCAGGAACACCGATCCCCACCAGAAGTACTGCAGCAGGAAGCCGGCGAGCACCGGACCGAGCGCGCCGCCGGTGAACTGGCAGGTCGCCCAGATCGCGATGGCCTGCCCGCGCTGCCGTTCGTCGCGGAACATGCTGGTGATCAGGGCCAGGGTCGACGGCATCAGGGTCGCGCCGGCGACGCCGAGCAGCGCCCGCGCGACGATCAGCACCAGCGGGCTGGTCGCGAAGGCGGCCATGATCGAGAGCACCCCGAACGCCGCTCCGCCGATCATCAGCAGGCGCCGGCGGCCGATCCGGTCGCCGACCGTACCCATCGTGATGACCAGGCCGGCGACCATCAGCCCATAGCTGTCACTGATCCACAGCTGCTGGACGTTGGTGGCGCCGAGATCGGCGCTCAGCCGTGGCAGCGCGAGAAGCAACGCCGTGATGTCCATCGCGACGAGCGATGTCGGCAGCATGAGGACGACCAGCCCCAGCCACGCCCGGTGGAACCGCATATCCGAACTCCCTGTTCGCTCGATGTCTCGCCGGTTGGTCGGAGCGGTGCGAAGCTTTTTGACATCGGTACGGCAGGGGGCGTCAAGACGGCGGCGGCGGCTCCGACCAACAGGTCGAAGGGCCCAGCCGGGGCTCGCGAACGTGGGGAGTACGAGATGAAGTTCCTGATCAGCCTGCACATCAACCCGGCCGTGCTGGACGCGCTGACCGACGAGGAGCAGGCGGCGATCGGCGCCGGCCACGGCGCGTTCATCGAGGCGCTGAAGGAGTCCGGCGAGCTGATCACCACGCAGGCGCTGGCCGACCCGTCGCAGGCCGCCGTGGTGTCGGTCCGCAACGGCCAGCCGGTGGTGACCGACGGCCCTTTCCTGGAGTCGAAGGAGTATCTGGGCGGTTTCTACCTGATCGACTGCGAGGACAAGGCGCGGGCGATCGAGCTGGCGACGCGGATCCCGGACACCGCGATCGCGGGTCTGGGGGTCGAGGTACGGCAGGTGATGTTCGCTGACGGACAATTGGAGGCGTGACGGCAACGGCCATCGAGGACCTGCTGCGTGAGCTCACGCCGCAGGTCCTCGGCGCCCTGGTACGCCGGCACGGCCAGTTCGAGGGGTGCGAGGACGCCGTGCAGGAGGCCGTGCTCGCCGCCACCGTGCAGTGGCCGGCCGAGGGGGTGCCGAACAACCCGCGCAACTGGCTGGTGACTGTCGCGACCCGGCGGCTCATCGACCAGATGCGCAGCGACCACGCGCGCCGCGAGCGGGAGTCGGCGACGGCCGCCGAGGTGGTGCCGCAGGACGTGCCGGACACCGACGACACGCTCGTCCTGCTGTTCCTGTGCTGCCACCCGACGCTGACCGCGGCCTCCCAGACGGCGCTGACGCTGCGGGCGGTCGGCGGGCTGACCACCGCTGAGATCGCCCGCGCGTTCCTGGTGCCGGAGGCCACGATGGCGGCCCGGATCAGCCGGGCCAAGCAGCGCATCAAGGCGGCCGGCAGCTCGTTCAGCCTGCCCGCGGGCGCGGAACGCGAGGAGCGGCTGCGGGTCGTCCTGCACGTGCTCTACCTGATCTTCAACGAGGGCTACACCGCCACCTCGGGCACCGAGCTGCACCGCGCCGACCTGGCGCACGAGGCGATCCGGCTGACCAGGACGGTGCACGCCAAGCTGCCCGAGGACGGCGAGGTGACCGGGCTGCTCGCGCTGATGCTGCTGACCGACGCCCGCCGCGAGGCCCGCACGACGGCGGCCGGTGACCTGGTGCCGCTGGACGAGCAGGACCGCACGAGGTGGGACCGCGGGCTGATCGACGAGGGCACCGAGCTGGTGAAGACGTCGCTGGCCGGCCCCGCGCTGGGGCCGTACCAGCTGCAGGCCGCGATCGCCGCCACGCACGCCGACGCGGCCACGGCCGAGGAGACCAACTGGCCGCAGGTGCACGCGCTCTACCTGATCCTGGAACGGATCGCGCCCAACCCGATGGTCACCCTCAACCGGGCGATCGCGCTCGCCGAAACCGAGGACCCTGCGGCCGGGCTGGCCCTGATATCCATGTTGGACAGCGACGAGCGGATGGCCGGGCATCACCGGCTGCTTTCCGTACGGGCGCACCTGCTGGAGAAGACCGGCGACCCGGCCGGGGCATACGAGCACTACCGTCGCGCCGCGAAGTCGACCGCCAGCGTCGCCGAGCGGCGCTACCTGGAGGCACGAGCCGGCAAGCTGAGAGCGCCATGACCGACGTATGTGTCCCGGCTACTGTGGCCGCATGCCCGAATTGATCCTGCCGACTACCCGCCTGCACGCCGCGTTCCTGGAGTGCCGCGACGAATGGGGGCCCGGCCTCCACGAGGACGGTTTCGGCCTGGGGCCCGACGACGACGTCGACTCACCGGACGGCTTCGCCGCGTGGGTGCACCAGCGAGTCCGGCTGGTCCACAAGGCGGGAACGCGCTGCCCGGAGGAGAAGCACGCCTCACCCCGGTGGATCGTCGAGAACGGCCAAGTCCTCGGCGGGATCGCCCTGCGGCACCTCTACGACGACGACATCGGCCACATCGGCTACGGCGTCCGTCCCTCCGCGCGTCGCCGTGGCCTGGCCGGCTGGGCACTGGGCGAAATGCTCAAGGAGGCCCGGGCCGCACTGGGCCTGGGCCGTGTCCTCATCCCTTGCCTCGCGGACAACGTCGCCTCGGCCCGCACGATCGAACGCAACGGCGGCGTTCTCGAAGGCATCCGCGACAGCGACCATGGCCCGGTGAGACGCTACTGGATCACCCTGGACCGGCAACTGCCGGCTCAGTAGCCACCACCAGGTCTCCCGGCTCTGAGGTTCCGCCTACGGCCGGGCCCGGACCGGCAGTGCCGCGTTGCCGGCCGGTGCGAAGCCGGCCCAGGCGCCGGGACTGCCGGTGTGATAGATCCGGTCGCTATGCGCCGCCATGTGCAGCCATACCTGCGAAGACGCCCACCCGCGCGGCGCATTACCGAAAACCGAGCGTCAGTGCATCCGGGAGCCGAAAGCTCCGGCCGATCGGTCGTCCTCCGCGCTCGCTTCCGCGATCTCGAGGGTGAGCCTGCTCGCGTCGATGACCGCTCCGCCGGGGCTGACCGCGTCCACCAGGTCCGGCAGCACGGCGGCGAGCTGCCAGGCGACCGCGCCCGGGCTGCCGCCCACGAGCTGGGCGAGGTCGTCGATCGCGGTGTCGCCGATCGTCGTCCGCACCTGATCGACCGTCATCGCCTTGTTGGGCGCGTCGTCGGACAGCCAGCTGTGGTACTGCCCCGGGTCGGTCGTCTCGGCGAGGCGGAGCACCACGGCGTGCAGCCGTGCCGCGCCGGGCCCGGCCGACGGTGCCACCGAGCCGACGTGCGCCAGGCCGAAGATCAACATTTGCACCTCCAGGTCGTCGAGCAGCGTGGCCAGCTTGTCGATGTCGTCCATGGCCGTCACAGCTCCGCACCGAGCGCGTCGAACAGGCTGTCCGGGGTCAGCCCGAGCTCGGACAGCAGCCTGGCGTGCGCGGTGTTGTCGAGGTCGATCCGGTCGGGCAGCCGTCCGGCCACGGCCTCGGCCTGGCCGGGTCCGTACGCACGGCGGATGACCCTGAGCGCTTGGGTCTTCGTGACAGCGGTCATGGTGGCCTCGTTTCCAGACGACGGGGGCCGGCGGGCTGGTCGTGCCGTCCCGGTGCCAGCTGAGACAAGGCAACCGCGCGATCTGTGACAGCTGGACGGAAATTCCGTGCGGCGTGGGGACCGCGGAAATATTGCCGGGAGATGTCTTGTGGCTCGGACGAGCGGAGTCGTAGCCTGGCGGAACCCGCAGTTGATACGCATCGATGATTCCTCCGGGAGGTGTCATGGCGGCGTTCACCAGCAAGGACGTCGCGCGTATCGCCGGTGTCTCGCAGAGCACCGTGTCCTATGTGATGACCGGCAAGCGACCCATCTCCGAGCGCACGCGGCGGCGGGTCCTGGATGCGATGGAAGAGCTCACCTACGAGCCGCACTCCGGTGCCCGGGCTCTCGCGGGACGTCGCACCCAGGTTGTCGGTCTGGTCGTGCCCTTCGGGGCCGGGGGCGAGACCTTGGCGCTGCTGCCGTTCATCGAGACCATCGCCAGCTCGGCCCGCGTCCATGATCATGAGGTGCTGCTCGTGACCGCGGACGAGGGTTCCGCGGGTCTGCGGCGCCTCGCCGGACGGGCCCTGTGCGACGCGATCATCATGATGGACATCGAGGAGCATGACGACCGGGTCCCGGTGGCCGCCGCGCTGTCCGTTCCGGTGGTGCTCATCGGTGTGCCGGCCGATCCGGCCGGGCTGCACTGCGTCGATCTCGACTTCGAGGCGGCGGCCCGGATGGCCGTCGACGAGCTGGCCGACACCGGGCACGACGAGATCGTCGTGCTGGGTTACACCGCCTCGGCGATGGAGCGTGGCCTGAACTTCGTCGGCCGCGTGCTGCGAACGGTGCGGCGGCAGGCGCGGGTGCGCGGCCTGCCGCTGACGGTGATCGAACCGGTCGAGCGTGGACGGGAGGCCGCCGCGACGGTGGCCGATCAGCTCCTCGCCCGGCGGACCGGCGGGCGTCTCGGCGTGCTGGTGCCGCACAGCGACACGATCGTGCCGCTGCTGCACGCACTGCGGCAGCGGGACGTCGTGCCGGGCCGTGACATCTCCCTCATCGGGCTCAGTTCCGACCGCGCGGCCGAGCAGTCCGATCCGCCGTACACGAATGTCTCCGAGGAACCGCGCGACGTCTCGCGGCGTGCGATGGAGACGCTCTTCTGGTTGCTCGATCCGAGTTCCGGGGTGGAGCGTCCCGCGATCGATCTGGTCGCGCCGCGACTCACCCGTCGTACGACCGTGCTGCCCGCTCCCTCCCACTGATCATCGGTGGTCTCGGCCACGAATCCGCGCTGCCCGTCGTCGATGCGCATCGACGACGCCCCGAATCCACCCGGGAAAATCCGTATCCGAAAGGACACGACATGATCCGCTCCTCCCGATCCCGCCGAGCCCAGGCCGCGCTCGCCTCGATGCTCACCCTGCCCCTCGCGCTCAGCGCCTGCGGCGGGGGCTCCGGCGGCGGCTCGAACAGCGGCGGCGACTCCTCGACCCTGCGGGTGCTCGACTACTACAACAACGACCCGGGCAAGACGGTCTGGCAGAAGGCGCTCGACGCCTGCGGCCAGCAGGCCGGTGTCACCATCCAGCGCGAGGCGGTGCCCGGCGCGTCGCTGATCCAGAAGGTGCTTCAGCAGGCGTCGTCGAAGACCCTCCCGGACGTCCTGATGCTGGACAATCCCGAGCTGCAGCAGATCGCCCAGACCGGCGCCCTCACCCCGCTGAACGACCTCGGGCTGAAGGCCGACGGGTACGCCGAGGGTGTGGTCAGCGCCTCGACCTACGAGGGCAAGCTCTACGGCCTGCAGCCGATCACCAACACCATCGGGTTGTTCGCCAACAAGGACCTGCTCGCCAAGGCCGGAGTCACCCCGCCGACGACCTGGGCGGAGCTGAGGACGGCGGCCAAGAAGCTGACCTCCGGCAGCACCTACGGGCTGGCGTTCTCGGCACCGGCGAACTACGAGGGCACCTGGCAGTTCCTGCCGTTCATGTGGTCCAACGGTGGCGACGAGAAGAACATCGCGACGCCGGAGACCGCGCAGGCACTGCAGTTGTGGGTCGACCTGATGAACGACGGCTCGGTCTCGAAGTCCGCTCTCAACTGGACCCAGGCGGACGTCAACGACCAGTTCCGGGCGGGCAAGGCCGCGATGATGGTCAACGGGCCGTGGCAGTTCCCCACGTTGGACGAGGACAAGAGCCTCAAGTACGAGGTGGTGAAGATCCCGGCGCCGGCCGCCGGCAAGCCGGTCGTCGCGCCGCTCGGCGGTGAGACGTGGACCGTGCCGCAGACCGGGAACAAGGACAAGCAGGCCAAGGCCGCCAAGGTCGTCGCCTGCCTCAACTCGGACGACAACCAGCTCAGCCTCGCCAAGGACACCCAGACCATCCCCACCAAGTCGGCGCTGCTGGCGAAGTTCAGCTCGAGCAACCCGAACATGGCCGGCTTCGTCGACCAGATCCCGACCGCACGGGCCCGCACCGGTGAACTCGGCGCGGACTGGCCGAAGGCGGCCACGAAGATCTACACCGCGTTCCAGTCCGCGCTGACCGGGCAGGCCGCCCCGGCCAAGGCCCTGGAACAGGCCCAGAATGGCTGAGCACCGACAACAGTCCACCATGGTACGAGCGACGGATCCACCCGCGACGCACGACGATGCCGTCGCCGTGCCCCGCTTCTGGCAGTCGCACCGCTTCCAGCGGCGGGCCGCGCAGGTGCTGTTCCTGGCCCCGGCCGTGATCTACATGGTGGCCTTCTTCGGCTACCCGATCGTCAAGAACTTCATGATGGCGTTCCAGGAGTACACGACGAAGACCTTCTACACCGGCGAGGCGCCGTGGGTCGGGTTGACCAACTACGCCGAGGTGGTGTCCTCCCCGGTGTTCAGCAAGGCCCTGCTGAACACCGTCCTGTTCACGGCCGGCTCGATCGCCGGGCAGTTCGTCATCGGTCTCGCCCTGGCGGTGTTCTTCCGGCGCCGCTTCCCGCTCAACGGTCTGCTCCGCTCGCTGATCCTGCTGCCGTGGCTGATCCCGCTGATCGTCACCGGCGCGGTCTGGCGGTGGATCCTCGACAAGGACAACGGCGCGCTCAACCGGTTCCTGGCCGCCATCGGGGTGGCGACCGACCACCCCGGCTGGCTGACCAGCACCTCACTGGCCCTGGTGGCGGTGATCATGGTGAACATCTGGATCGGTATCCCGTTCAACCTGACCATCCTGTACGGCGGGCTCCAGGACATCCCGGAGGATCTCTACGAGGCGGCCTCGCTGGACGGGGCGAGCGGCTGGCAGCGGTTTAGGTATGTGACGTGGCCGCTGCTGCGCCCGGTGGTGAGCGTCGTGCTCGTGCTCGGCGTGGTCTACACGATCAAGGTGCTCGACGTGATCCTCGGGCTGACCGGCGGCGGCCCGGCCAACGCCAGCCAGACCATCGCCACGCTGTCGTACCAGCTGTCCTTCACGCAGTTCGACTTCGGTCAGGGTGCCGCACTCGGCAACGTCCTCATCGCGATCTCCCTGGTGTTCGCCGTCCTCTACCTGCGCGCCAACCGGCGTGCCGTGGACGAGTGAGGCCGTCGTGACCACCACCACGCTTCCCCGGCGGCGCCGGCCCACCCGGGCCGGCTGGGGCAGCACGGCCGCCGGGATCGTCATCCTCGCCGTTCTGCTGTTCCCGCTCTACTGGATGGTCAACGTCTCGCTGCAGCCGAGCGGCTCGGCGGTCGGCACCCCGTGGCTGCCGTTCGACCTCAGCTTCGACGGCTACGCCACCGCGCTCAGCCAGCAGGGCCGCAACCTGGTCACGAGCCTGGTGATCGCCCTCGGCTCGGTAGCGTTCAGCCTACTGATCGCGATGCCGGCGGCGTACGCCCTGGCGCAGTCCAGGGTCCGCTTCGCGGGTGCGTTCCTCTTCGGGATCCTGATCTCGCAGATGATCCCGGGGATCGTCATCGCGAACGCGCTCTACACCGCCTACAACGACCTGGGACTGCTCAACTCGATCCCGGGCCTGATCCTCGCCGACTCGACCGCGGGCATCCCGTTCGCGATCCTGATCGTCCGCGCGTTCATGATCAACATCCCGCGCGAGGTCCTGGAGGCCGGCCGGGTCGACGGGGCCGGCCAGGTCCGGACGTTCATCTCCATCGTGCTGCCGATGAGCCGCAACGCGCTCATCACCGCGGCCCTGTTCACCTTCCTCTTCGCCTGGGCGGACTTCCTGTTCGCCCTCACCCTCACCACGACCGAGGACGTGCGCCCGGTGACGCTCGGGCTCTACACCTACATCGGGACCTATGTGAACGACTGGAGCTCGGTCATGGCCACCGCTGTGCTCGCCTCCATCCCGGCCATCGTCCTGCTCGTCGTCGCGCAGCGCTACGTCGCCGCGGGCACGACGGCCGGCGCCGTCAAGTGAATCCGGGTGGTCATCGCCGGAGCGGGCGGCGCAGCGGGGAGCTGGGCTTGGACGCGGCCAGCGGGTCCCAGTCGGGGCCGATCGGGGTGAGTTTGGCCGGGTCGGCGAGCACGGCACCGGCCTTGACCTCGGCGCTGAGCGGGCGGCGGAGGATCGCCCCGGCCGTGCCCAGCCCGCCGCTGACGGCACCGACGATGCCGCTGCCCCAGATGGTGCTGGCGCCGGTGAGCCACAGGCCGCGGATCTCGGTCCGGGGGCCCGGCCGGCGTGGGCCGATCTGGTCGGCGGCCATCTCGATGCCGTAGCAGGAGCCGAGGCTGGACAGCGTGAACCGCTCCTGGGTGACCGGGCTGGACGCCTCCCGCCAGACGATGTGCTCACGCAGTCCGGGGATCACGGTGGTGGCGCGGTCGATCAGGTGCTCGGTGAGGCGTTCCTTGCGGGCGAGGTATTCCGCGTCCCGGCTGTAGCCGTCGCCACCGGGCCAGAACGTGCCGTGCGGGGCGAGGCACATCACTTCGAGCGTGGAGTGGCCGGGCGGGGCGGCGTGGGTGTTGCCCGGGTCCTTGGTGGTGGCCGAGGTGAGGAAGATCGGCACCTCGGCCGGGATGCGGCCCTCGTAGGCGTCGCGGTACAGGGCTTCCACGTCGGTGTGCGGGTAGCACCAGTAGGTGCTGTTGGGCAGCCGGCCGGCCAGGTCGATGTCGAGCCCGAGATAGACGCTGAACAGCGGCAGCGCCATCCGGTATCGCCGCACCCGGGCGATGGTGGCCGGCGTCAGGTGTTCGCGGCCGACGAGGTCGAGGTACGTGCGCTTGAGGTCGGCGCCCGACACCACGATCGGGGCGTGGATCGTGTCGCCCCCGTCGAGCTGGACGCCGGTCGCGGCTCCGTCGGCCACCAGGATGCGCGTGACGCGCGCTTTGGTGCGCACCTGGCCGCCGTGGGTCTGGATGACGTCGATGAGGTGGGCCGGGACGACCTGGCCGCCGCCGCGCGGATACCAGGCGCCGCCGGTGAGGTAGTGGTCGAGGAAGCCGCCGTGCAGCGCGATCGACGTCCGGGACGGCGGCGCCCCGTAGTCGCCGGATTCGCCGACGATCACCGCCCTGGCCAGCGGACTGAGCCGGCATGCGGCGAACAGCCAGGTCAGCGGCAGCTGGCCGAGCGCGGCGACGGTCGGCGCCGCGCGGACGAACCGCAGCATGCCTCGCACGGTCGGCCTGGGCATGACGCCGGCGCGCAGTTCGGCGCCGATGCGCCGCAGGATGCCGACGCAGCGCCGCAGGCCGCGCCGCTGGTCGGGGAACGCCTCGATCAGCCGGGCCAGGTAGGTGTCCCAGTCGCTGGGCACCCGGAACGTGAGGCCGGGGAACACCAGCGTGGAGTGCCCGTCGGGGTCGAGCCGGCGGAACTCGATCCGGCCGTCCAGCCCGAGGCCGCGCAGCGCTGTCGTCATGCGCCCGCCGGGGTGGCACTCGCCGATGTAGTGCATGCCGACGTCGAACTCGTACCGGTTGCCCTTGCGGCGGAACACCTGGCTGCAGCCGCCGGCGACCTGGTTCTGCTCGAGCACCAGGGTGCGCTTCCCAGCGGCGGTGAGATAGGCGGCGCAGGTGAGCCCGCCGAGGCCGGAGCCGATCACGATCGCGTCCCAGTCGTTCACAACGACACCTCCGAGGGCAGCGTAGCATCCGATATAGCAAGCGATATAGCAGTAGGATCACCGCATGCCCGAACGCCGTGCCGACCCCGCGGTGCGTGTCCGCCTGCTCGAAGGCGCCGCCCGCCTGCTCGCCGAGGAAGGCCCCTCGGCGCTCACCCTGCGCCAGGTCGCCGCGGAGGCGGACACCTCCACCATGGCGGTGTACACGCACTTCGGCTCGATGCCCGATCTCGCCGACGCGGTGGTCGCCGAGGGCTTCGCCCGGCTCGCCGCGCTGCTCGCCGAGGTGCCGCGCACGGACGACGCGATCACCGACCTGGCCGGCCTGAGCCGTGCCTACCTGCTCAACGCGCGGCAAAACCCGCACCTGTACGCCGTCATGTTCGGCACCGTCGCCCTGGGCAAGCACCGCCCGAGGACCGCCGGCGACCGGGAGCGCGGCCGGCACACGTTCGACGAGATAGTCGAGACCACCCGCCGCGCCGTGGCACAGGGACGGCTACGGCCGGCCAAACCGGTGGTGATCGCCAACCAGCTGTGGACCGCGATCCACGGTTACGTGCTGCTCGACGTCGGCGGCTATTTCGGCGACGACGGTGTCGAGCATGTCCTGGTGCCCATGGTCGTGAGCCTGCTCAGCGGCCTGGGCGCCGACCGGGAGGCCGCGCTCGCGTCGATCAAGACGCTCGCGTGACAGCTCCCGTTCATCCGACCTCCTGGCCGGCCGGTGGCATGTCAACCTTCTGCCGCAAAAGGTTCATCATCAGTCTTATGGGTGATGGAATTCCCGGCCGGGTTGCCGTAGGGCCGCCGTCCCTTTAAGACTTGACGGCGGACTTGGCCGCGTTGGCTGGCTAGTGCGAGGGTGTGTAGTCATGGCAGATCACCTGCCAGCAGCTGGATCGTCCCCGTCGGACCCGAGCGCACGCGCTGTCACTCTGACCGCGGACACCGCGAGTCGGGTGATCGAGCTGACGGCGCGCGGCCGCTGGGACCGGCTGCTGCACACCGAGGTCACCGACACGCTGCGGAAGTGCTTCGCGCAGCACCCGGCGGCTTTGATCCTCAACGTGCACGACCTCGATGACGGGGGAGCGGCCAGCGCGACGGTGTGGATGAGCGCGCGGATGATCGGTGCGGACCTGGACCCGCCGGTACAGGTCGTGGTGTGCGTGCCCACCGACACCCCGCTGGCGGCCCGGCTCCAGCGGCTGGGTGCCCGGCGCATGCTTCCGCTGTTCGCGAGCATGCCGGAGGCCCGGTCGGCGGCGGCCAGCCGCCTGCCGCTGACCGATCGGCTGGTGGCGCGGCTGGCGCCCACCAACCAGGCGCCGGGCATCGCGCGCGGTCTGGTCTCCGCCGCCTGCGCGGCCTGGTCGTTGCCGAGCCTGCTGTACCCGGCCAAGCTGGTCGTCTCGGAGCTGGTTCTCAACGCGGTGGAACACGCCGGCACCGACATCGAGGTGACCATCTCGCGCCGTGGCACCGGAATCCACATCGCGGTCGCCGACCTCGACCCGCGGCTGCCCGACATGCCGGCCCGCCCGCGGTCAGCGACGGACCAGCACCACACGGGGCTCAGCGCGGTGCGATCCGTCGCCACCATCGCCGGAACGATGTCGACGCCCGCCGGCAAGGTCGTCTGGGCCGTGCTGCGCCCGTCGCCGGGCGAGACGGTCATCGGCGCCGGCCGGCCGCCGGCGTGACGGTCACCAGCGGGCCAGCTTGGCGCGCTCGGCCTTCGTGAAGGTCCGGGGCGGCAGGAGCCCGTTCCGGCACCGGTAGTGGGGCCACATCCGCGAGGTGCACTTCGCGTTGTGCCCGGCGCCGTTCGCGTGGCCGAGTTCGTGGTCGATGATGGACTGTCGCGTGTACCAGCCCTTCCGGGCCAGCGTCGACGAGAGGCGAATCACGGAGGTCTTGCGCGCCCGGGTCCAGCTCGTCCACGCGCCGTGTCCGTGGGTGGCGTCGCTCTGGACGACCCGGATGCAGCGGTAGCCCGTGCGGCACTTACCGAGACGCATGTCCGAGCCGGTGTAGCGGTCGACGAACGATACGGAGCGGCGCAGCGCCGAGTCGAAGCGCGAGCCGACGTGCTCCTCGACGTAGACGACCTTCGAGCTGAGACTGGACGAAACGGTCCATTCGATGCCGGCGGCGGCGGGAGCCGGGACGGCGACCGGAGCGAGCGTCGCGGCCAGGATCGCCGTAAGCGCCACGCGGGCGGGGAGCGGGGTCACTGGATGGAGGGCCTTCCGTCGAGGAGTTGGCCCGCGTGATACCCAACCGCCCGCCGGCGTACGCACCTTCTCGCGAACTGCCTAGCGGGCCGCGGGCATCGGGTCCGCGTGCCACTGCTCGGAACCGAAGACCTCGTACCGGATCTGGTCGTCGCTTATCCCACGGCGGTGCAGCCCGGCCCGGACGGCCTGCATGAACGGCACCGGGCCGCACAGATAGACGTCGGCGTCGGGGTGCAGCGGGATGACGTCGGTGTCGACGAAACCCTGGTACGCGCCCGGGGCGTCGCTCGCCTGCTCGTACCAGACGAAGGCGGTGCAGGACGTCAGCCGCGAGCCGTAGCCGGCCATGTCCAGGCGCAGCGGGTGGCGTTCGGGGCTGCGGTCGGCGTGCACGATCGTGACCTGGCGGGTGGGCTGGGTGCGGGCCACGTGGTCCAGGATCGCGGCCATCGGGGTGATGCCCACCCCGGCGCTGACCAGCACGAGCGGCGCCGTGCTGTCGCGCAGGGTGAGGTCGCCGTACGGGTGGCTCAGCCGCAGCCGGTCGCCGGCACTGACCCGGTCGTGCAGGTAGCCCGAGACCACGCCGTTCGGGGCGCCACCGCTGCCGCGTACCCGCCGTACGGTGATCCGTAGCGTGCCGCCGGTGGCCGCCTGGGAGAGCGAATACTGCCGGAGCTGGCGGCTGCCGTCAGGCAGGTCGGCCGCGACGGTCACATACTGGCCCGGCAGGAAGGCGGGGGCCGGCAGGCCGTCGGCGGGGGTCAGGATGAACGACATCGTGTCGTGCGCCTCGGCGATCTTCTTCGCCACCAGGTAATCGCGCCACGGGTCGGCGCCGTCCACCCCGGCCTCGGCATAGAGCCGCGCCTCGCGGCCGATCAGCCGGGCGGCGAAGAGCCAGTAGACCTCGTCCCAGGCGGCGGCGACCGCGGGGGTGACCGCGTCGCCCAGCGTCGCGCCGACCGCGCCCATCAGGTAGCGTCCGACCATTGTGTACTGCTCCGGGCGGATGCCCAGGGCGCAGTGCCGCTGGGCGATGCGCTCCACGATGTGGTCGAAGACCACGGCCTCCGGGCCCGCGCCGACCAGGTGCGCGGCGAAGGCGGCGACCGCGCCGGCCAGGGCGCTCCGCTGCTCGCCGGTGGCCTGCGCGCTGCGGCTGAACAGGTCGAGCAACTCCGGATTCTCGCCGAGCATCGTGTCGTAGAAGGTGCCGGAGATCTGGTCGAGGTGCCTGCCGACGACCGGCAGGGTGGCCTCGATGACCGGGGTGCTGGTGGCAGAGAGCATCGGTTTCTCCTGGTGACGGGTGGGTCGGTCAGTGCCGGCCGAGGCTGAGCAGCACCTGCCGGGTGGGCGGGGCGCTCAGATCGCCGACAGTGATCGGGTCGAGGGTGGCGTAGAACGCTTCCTGCGCGCGGCGCAGTGCTCCGCGCAGCAGGCAGCCCTGGCGCAGCGGGCAGGCCGGCTCGCCCTCGCAGTCGACGACCTCGGTCTCACCCTCCAGAGTCCGGACGAGACCGCCGATCGAGGCGGTGTGCGCGGCAGCGACGAGGCGAACCCCGCCACTGCGGCCCCGAACGGTCTCCAGCAGCCCCAGATGCTGCAGCCGCTGCACCACCTTGGCCAGGTGGTGCCGGGGCACCGCGAGCGACTCGGCCAACTCGTCGATGGTGAGCCGGCCGTCGCGCACCGCACTGAGCATGAGGATGCGAAGACTGATGTCCGTGGATCTGTTGAGCCGCACGACACGACCCTACCGATAACGGGACTCTAAGACTCCTCTTTATGAGAGGTGTCACGACGATCGCCCGACGGTCCGTTGCGCTCCAAAATACCTAGCGCTACTATGCATCGTACTTCTAGGGTACGGGCGGGGGTAAGTCTCGTGAAGGTCACCAAGGATCTTGTGGCCGCCTCGGCGACGCCGATGGTGCTCGGCATTCTGGCCGAGGAGGACAACTACGGATACGCGATCCTGCGACGGATCAACGAGCTGTCGGGCGGCGAGCTGGACTGGACCGAGGGGCTGCTGTATCCGTTGCTGCACCGCCTCGAGCGCCTCGGCTATGTGTCGTCGAGCTGGCAGTCGGTCACCGGCGAGCGGCGCCGCAAGTACTACAGCATCACCAGCAGGGGCCTCGCCGAGCTGGCCGAGCAGCGCCGCCAGTGGGACACCGTCGTCGACGCGCTCAAGGGGATCTGGCTCGGCCTCGGCGACCGCGGCCCGCTGCCGGCGATCACCCTGGAGTGCCGGGCATGACGGCGCGGGAGGGGTACGAGGAGCTGGAGGCGCAGTTCGCGCAGTGGCGCCACTACGTCGAGGGCCGCCGGGAGCTGCAGTCGTCCGACGCCGACGAGCTCGAAGACCATCTGCGCGGCTCTGTCGACGGGCTCATGGCCGCTGGCCTGAGCCCGGACGAGGCGTTCCTGGTGGCCATCAAACGGCTGGGCAGCCTCGACGACTTGTCCCGCGAGTTCGCCCGGGAGCACTCGGAACGGCTGTGGAAGCAGCTGGCGCTGACCGGCGAGACCGCTGGCGCCGAGGCTGACCCGCGATCGCGACGTGACCTGTGGGTGATGGTCGGCTGCGCGGCGGGCGCGGCGGCCTCGGTCAAGGCCCCGGCCCTGTTCGGGATGGGGTTCGACGGCAACGAGTCGTTCTACGCGCCGAACTTCAGCCTGTTCGCGCTGCCCTGGCTCGCGGGCTACCTGGCCTGGCGCCGGCAGGCCGGGCGCCGGCTGATCGCGATCCTGGTGGCGCTCTTCGCGCTCGGCGCCGTGGCCGCCAACGTCTATCCGCTGACCGACGAGTCGCAGTCCGTGGTCATCACCAGCGTCCACCTGCCCATCGCCCTCTGGCTCGTGGTGGGTCTGGCCTATGTGGCCGACGACTGGCGCTCGTCGCGCCGGCGCATGGATTTCATCCGATTCACCGGCGAGTGCTTCATCTACTACGTGCTCATCGCCCTGGGCGGCGGTGTCCTCATCGCCTTCATGTTCGGCACGTTCGAGGCGATCGGCGTCGCCCCCGAGGAATTCATCACCGGGTGGCTCATGCCCTGCGGCGCGGTGGCCGCGATGGTCGTCGCCGGCTGGCTGGTCGAGGTCAAGCAGAGCGTTATCGAGAACATCGCCCCGGTGCTGACGCGGCTGTTCACCCCGCTCTTCACCGCGGCCCTGCTGGCCTTCCTCGTCGCCGTCTTCTGGACCAGCGCCGGCATCGACGTCGAGCGCGAGGCGCTGATCCTGTTCGACCTGCTGCTGGTCGTGGTGCTGGGGCTGGTGCTCTACTCGCTGTCGGCCCGCGACCCGCTGGCCCCGCCCGGCCTCTTCGACAGGCTGCAGGTCGCCCTCGTGGCCAGCGCGCTGGCCATCGACCTGCTGGTGCTCCTGGAGATCACCGGGCGCATCACCGAGTACGGCACGACGCCCAACAAGGTCGCGGCGCTCGGCGAGAACGTCATCCTGCTGGCCAACCTCGCCTGGTCGGCGTGGCTGATGCTGAAGTTCCTCCGCCGGCGCACGCCCTTCGCGGACCTCGAGCGCTGGCAGACCAGCTACCTGCCGGTGTACGCCGGGTGGGCCTGGGTGGTCGTCCTCGTCTTCCCCCCGCTGTTCAGTTTCGCCTGACGAGGATCGCGGGGGTCGCCGCCGAGCCATTACTGTGTGGCAATGACTCTCGTCGACGCGGCACCGCCTCCCAGCGACGCGCGCTCCGCCGCACCGGCGTGGCGCAACGGCCCGCGATGGATCGCCGGCATCCTGGCCGCTTTGATCCTCGCGGCCACCGCCGCCGTCGTCGGCGCCACCTACTACTACGACGGGGTGCCCGCGCCTGCGCCGTTGCCGGTTTCGCATCCGGTCGTGCAGGTCAAGGACCTGCCGCTGCCGGTGTCCAACGCCTTCGTCGCGGCCGTCGACCCGGACTTCTACGGCTCCAGAAACATAGCGATGAGCTCGTCCCTGCTCACCCGGCGTTACATGGTGATCGCCTCCGACACCGCCGGTGCCGACGCGGAGTCCAGCTGGCGGATCAGGGTCATGGCCGACAAGTTCGAGGCCGAGTATGGTCAGCCGGAAATCCTCGGCTTTTACCTCAACGACGCCGACTACGGCAGCGGGGCGGTGGGCCTGGTCGCCGCGGCTCGGACGTATTTCCGGAAGCCGGCCAAGCAACTGACCGTCGCCGAGGCGGCCCGGCTCGCGGTGCGGCTCGATCCCGACCGGCCCGACCCGAAGGCGGGGTGGGCGCGCGTGCTCGACACGATGGTGGAGCGCGGCTGGCTGGGCTCGGCCGAACGGAACAAGCTCACGTTCCCGGGCTGAGCGGTCAGCCGGTCAGCGGCACCCGCCACACGACCGTCGTGCCGCCGGCCTCACCCGGCCCGACCTCGAAGGATCCGCCCAGGTCGAGGGCGCGTTCGTCCAGGTTGACCAGTCCGCCGCGGGCCCGGGCGGGATCGGTGCCGATGCCGTCGTCCTGCACGCACACGACGACCTCGTCCCCGGTCGCGCGCACGGACACCCGGACTTCTTTCGCCTGGGCGTGCCGGGCGACGTTCGACAGCGCCTCGCGCACCACGGCGAGGATCTCCGGAACGACGTCGTCGGGCACCGCGCTGTCGACGGGCCCGGACACATCCAGCGTGGGCCGGAAGCCGAGCGCTTCCGTGGCCGCCTCCAGGGCGTCGCCCACCTCGGTGCGCAGGGTCTTGCCGACGGGTGCGCGCAGCTCGAAGATCGAGCGGCGGATGTCGCGGATCGTGGCGTCCAGGTCGTCGACGGTGGTGTTGATCCGTTTGACCGCGTCCGGGCGCAGCGCATGCGGGGCGATGCCCTGCAACTGCATGCCGGTGGCGAAGAGCCGCTGGATGACGACGTCATGCAGGTCCCGGGCGATGCGCTCGCGGTCCTCCAGCACCACCAGGAGCTCGCGTTCCTCCTGGGCCTGCGCACGCTCCAGGGCGAGCGCGGCCTGACCGGCGAAGTTCGAGAGCATCGTGACGTCGTCGCCGGGATGATCCTGGCGTCCGGCGTTGTGCGCCACCGTCAGCACGCCGTGCAGGGTGCCACCCGCGCCGAGGGGAGTGGCCATCGCTGGTCCGTCCGGCACCGGGCCGGGCCAGTCCGCCGCGGCGCGCAGGTCGTCGACCACGACCTGCCGGCCCTGGCTGAGTGACTCCAGCGTGGCATTGTCGGCCGGCACGACCGCTCCCACCAGGTTTGCCGAGGCGGGGTCGACGCCGTCCGCGACCTCGATGGTCAGCTGGTCGGCGGTCTCGTTGTAGAGCAGGACCAGGACCAGGTCCGCCTCGGTGATCTCGCGGGCCCGGCGGGCGATGAGCCGGAGCGCCTCGGTGCGCTGGACGGTGCCGAGCAGGACGCCGGTGATCTCGGCGGCGGCGGACAGCCAGCGTTCGCGGCGCTGGGCGAGGGCGAAAAGGCGGGCGTTGTCGATGGCTACGCCCGCGGCGGCGGCGAGGGCGACCATGATTTCCTCGTCGTCGTCGGTGAATTGCGCGGCGCCTTGCTTCTCGGCGAGGTAGAGGTTGCCGTAGATCTGGTCGCGGGTGCGGACCGGTACGCCGAGGAAGCTGTGCATGGGCGGGTGGTTCGGCGGGAAACCGTACGAGCGCGGGTGCTGGGTGATGTCGGGCATCCGGACGGGCTGCGGGTCGGTGATCAGCAGGCCGAGCACGCCGCGGCCGCGGGGCAGGTCACCGATGGCGGCGTGGGTTTCGGCGTCGATGCCGTGGGTGATGAAGTCGGAGAGCTGCCGATCCGGGCTGATGACGCCGAGTGCGCCGTAGCGGGCGCCGGCGAGGGCGCAGGCGGACTCGACGATGCGTTGCAGGGTGCTGCGCAGGTCGAGGTCGGTGCCGATGCCGACGACGGCGTCCAGCAGGGCGCGCAGCCGTTCGCGGCTGGTGACGACCTCGCCGACGCGGTCGAGCATCTCCTGGAGCAGTTCGTCGAGGCGGACCCGGGAGAGCGGGCTGAGCCCCAGGGACGGTGGAAGGTGCTGCCGTCCGTCCTGGGTAGTGCCGGGGTCGCCGTCCATGTGGTGATGCTATCCGCCGCCTTGTCCGCGGGGAACGAGGCTGGGGCGCCGAGTCGATGGCGCCCAGCTCGTCCGGTCATGCCGCGGGAGGCTCGTGGACCACAGCGACGGTGCACGCGGAGTGACGCAGTACGTGCTGGCTCACCGAGCCGAGGAACATCCCGCGCAGGGCCCCTCGGCCGCGGCTGCCCACCACCAGCAGTTGCGCGGCGGTGCTCGCCCTGACCAAGGCCGCGGCCGGGTGCTCGACGACGACGTCGGTAGTGACCTTCACCTGCGGATACCGGTCATGCATCGCGGTCACGTGCGCGTCAAGCGATATGTGTTGATCGGCGATGGCGCCCTCGACGACGTCCGGGCGGGTCTCCCAGGCGCCGGCCGGCCGTGACCACGCCTGCACCACGTGCACCGCGACATCACGTTCGGCGGCCTGGGCGAACGCGAACCCGAGCGCGGCCTGAGCGCCGGGGGAGTCGTCCACCCCGACGACGACCGGATCGGTGGGGGCGGCGTGCCCGCGGACCACGACGACCGGGCAGCGCGAGTGCGCGCTGACGGCGACGCTGATGGAGCCGAGCAGGCCGGTGACCGCGCTGTGCCCCTGGGCGCCCAGCACGATCAGGCTTGCTTCGGCGGATCGGTCGATCAGGGTGAGGGCGGCAGCGGCGTTCACGATCGAGATGCTGGTGCGTACCGTGGGGTGGCTGAGCTTCGCGGCGGTGACGGCGTCGTTGAGCATACCTTTGATGGCGCGGTCGGTCTCGCCGTCCGGCCAGACGGCGGGCGCCGGAATGGTGGACGCCGCAGGCGCCCAGGTGGGCCATTCGTAGGCGTAGAAGAACTCGATCAGGGCGCCGGTGCGGGATGCCTCGTCGAGGGCCCAGCGGGCGGCGAGGCGGGCTTCCGGCGAATGGTCGTAGCCGACGATGATTTTCTTGGCGGTCATGCTGGCCTTCTCTCCGACAAGGAACGCGTTACCGCTCCTCTCCTCGATTCTCGGCACGCCGTCGTTGTCCCGGCAGGGCGACAGGGCCCGCAGTGACAGGCCGAGTGGCACTGCTCGGCAGGGCCATGAATTCCTACCGTCGAAGGTGGAGCAGAGGAGGCTTGGCCATGAAACTCTGGCGCGTGGACGATGTGATGACCAAAGACGTCGTCTCGGTCCGGGAGGACACCCCGTATCGTGCCGTCGTCGATCTTCTGATCGGTCGCCGGGTGAGCGCGGTACCGGTCGTCGACCGTGCCGAGCGGGTGATCGGTGTCGTGTCGGAGGCCGACCTCCTGCACAAGGTGGAGGCCGGCGGCGGCGCGCACCCCCGGATCTCCGACGCGTGGCGACGTCGCGGTGACCGGGCGAAGGCGGGGGGCCGAACCGCCGCCGACGTGATGACGTCACCGGTCGTGACGGCCGAACCGTCGCTGTCCCTAGCCGCCGCCGCCCGCCGGATGCAACGTGAGCACGTCAAGCGGCTGCCGGTCGTGGACTCCTTCGGCCACCTGATCGGCATCGTGACTCGCAGTGACCTGCTGAAGGTGCATCAGCGCACGGACGCGGAAATTCGCCGCGACGTCGTGAACGAGGCGCTGCACGACGTCCTGGCGATCAAGGGTGCCACCGTGCAGGTGGAGTGCGCCGACGGCATCGTCACCCTGTCCGGCCGGGTGCGCTTCCGGTCGTCCGCCGATCGGATCGCCCGGATGACGCGCCGGGTGCCGGGCGTGGTCGACGTGGCGGACGGGCTGGCCTTCGAGGTCGACGACAGCCTGATCAACGGCTCGGAGATCGGTACACCCTTCGGCGTCGCGTGACGCCGGGGCGGGCCGAGGAATCCCGCCACGCCGAGCGGGACGTCGGACTTTGGTGGAAGGGCTCCGGAGGGAGTAGGAAGAGCATATGATCCGTGTTTTTCTGCTCGATGACCATGAGATCGTCCGTCGTGGGCTGGTTGATCTGCTGCAGGCCGCCGGTGATATCGAGGTGGTCGGTGAGTCGGGCCTGGCGCAGGAGGCGACCCGGCGTATCCCGGCGTTGCGGCCTGATGTGGCGGTGTTGGATGCCCGGTTGCCGGACGGTAGTGGCATTGATGTGTGTCGTGATGTGCGGGCGGTGGACTCGTCGATCAAGGGGTTGATTCTGACCTCGTACGAGGATGATGAGGCGTTGTTCGCGGCGATCATGGCGGGGGCGGCGGGTTATGTGTTGAAGCAGATCCGGGGGACGGATCTGGTTGATGCGGTGCGGCGGGTGGCTGCGGGGCAGTCGTTGCTGGATCCGGCGGTGACTCAGCGGGTGTTGGAGCGGATTCGTAACGGGGTGGAGCAGCCGCGGGAGTTGGCGTCGTTGACGGATCAGGAGCGGCGGATTCTGGAGTTTGTGGCGGAGGGTCTGACGAATCGGGAGATCGCCGGGCGGATGTTCTTGGCGGAGAAGACGGTGAAGAACTACGTGTCGAGTTTGCTGGCGAAGTTGGGGTTGGAGCGGCGCACGCAGGCTGCGGTGCTGGCCACCAAACTGCTCGGCGAGCACCCACACTGATTCAGCAGCTTCCGCGGCGGGTTCGCACACTGTTCGCTCGCCGCCACCGCCCGGCAGCGAGGTGAGCAGGTCCGCGCGCCCGTCGCCGTTGAGGTCGGCCGCGGTGACGGCCACCGGCGGCGCCGGGGTGGAGTATTCACGGGCCGGGGCGAAGGTGGCATCGCCCGCGCCGAGGAGCACGACGACGCTCGACGACCCGTTGCCGGCGGCGGCGAGGTCGAGTGCGCCGTCGCCCTTTCCGCGCAGGACGCTGACCGTGCTGGACCGCTGGTTCGCGGTCACCAGGTCCAGGGTGCCGTCGCCGTCGAGGTCACCGACGGCGATCGCGCGGGGAGCGGGGCCGACGGTGAGCGTCGTCGCCGGCCAGAAGGTGCCGTCGCCCCGGCCCAGCCGTACTGTCACCTCCTCGCCGCCGAAGTTCGCGGTGGCGAGGTCGGTGGCTCCGGCGCGGTTGAGGTCGCCGGCGACCGTCAGGTACGGGTGGCTGCCGACCGGGTAGTCGACCCGGGCGGCGAAGGTTCCGTTGCCCGTGCCGAGCCGGACGCTGACCGAGTCGTCGTCCAGGTTCGTCACCACCAGGTCGGTTCGGCCGTCGGCGTTGAGGTCGGCGCCGATGACTGCCCGCGGATTGCTGCCGGTCTCCGCCGAGGTGGCGGCAGCGCCGAAGGTCACGCCGTTCGGGCACCGGGAGGCGGTCGCTGCGGCCGTCGGCGTGGTCACCGTGTGGGCCACGCCGTCGCAGCCGCTCAGCAGGAGGCAGGCTGCGAGCAGCCCGCGGTGGTAGGGACGCATCAGGCCCGCACCGCGGCGACCCGGAAGCCGACGGTGTTGTAGCCGCCGCTGCCGGCCCGGCCCTCGCCGCGGTAGTTCGTCCGGCAGCTCCGGCCGGTCGAATACCAGGAACCGCCTCGTACGGCGTTGACCTGCTTGCCGGCCTCCGCGCCGTTGCTCGCGGTGATCAGGCTGGAGGTCCACTCGAAGGCGTTGCCCGCCATGTCGTGGCAGCCGTACGGGCTGGCCCCGGCCGGGTAGGCGCCGACCGCGCTGGTGTAGCCGCCGGTCTTGCCCAGCGCGGTGAAGAGGTCGGTGTAGACGAAACCGGTCCAGGTGTCGTGGTCGATCCAGCCCCGCACCCCGCCGTCGGCGTCGACCGCGAGGATCGAGGAGAGTGGCTCGCTCTGGCCGTACCTCGTCGAGCTCTTGTGGTTGTAGGTCGCCGTGGCGGTGCCATATTTCGCGAGGTAGTAGGCCGACACCACGGCGTTGTAGTTGTAGTTGCTGGTCAGCGTCCCGTCGGCGTAGGTGGTGCCGGCCTGGTCGCCCCAGGGGTAGGTGTGGCTCTGCGGGCCGCGGGCGGCGTTCTCCCATTCCGCCTCGGTCGGCAGCCGGAACGTCCAGTCGCCGCTGGTGCTGGTCAGCCACGCGCAGAAGGCCTCCGCGTCCACGGCCGAGACATAGAGCACCGGATGGTCGGCCTTGCCGGCCGGATAGGTCGCGTCGCTCCAGTAGCCCGGTGCCGAGGCGCCCGGCACGGCGCTCAGATACTGCTGGTACTGGGCGTTCGTGACCTGGTATCGGCCGAGCCAGTAGTCCGCGGTGATGGGGGAGGACCCGCCGTCGCCGGCGAACGCGAAGGATTCGTTCGCCGGCACCGCGGCGAGAGACTGGCCGTTGACCTGGCTGGGACCGGCGCTCACCGCGGGAGCGCCCACGGCGGACGAGGGCGCGTCGCAGCCCGCGGCGGCGCCGAGGGCGATCCCGCCCAGGGCGAGCAGGACGGAACGGCGACCCGGGTGGTGATCCATGATTGCTCCTCACGAGATGACGTGCTGAGCTAAAACACCGGGTCTGTGCGTTCCCTTGGCGGTCGCTGTGCCCAGGCTCAGATCTCCCGGACGAAGACGATGGCGTCGGCCTGCTCGGTGGTGGCCGGGTCGAGCGGGAAGTAGGTGTGGTCGGCCGGCACGCGTGGCGTCAGCTTCCGGTCGAGGGCGGCGGCGAAGTGGCCGGGATCGATGACGGCGCGGGCGTGCGGGAGGGTCGACAGGAGCCCTTCGAGGGTGTCGGGCGGGGGCACGTCGGCGCCGCGGCTGCCGAAGGTGGTGGCGGCGAAGGCGTACTGGTCGCCGAGGTGGGTGCCGATGATGGCGCCCGCGCTCCACCACCGGCGCTGCTCGCCGGCGAAGTGCAGGTGACTCTCGTCGCGCTGCAGGTGGAGGTTGCCGGCGAAGGCGAGGACCGGCCCGCGCCGGGCCTCGCGGCGGAGGATGGCGTCGAGGTTGTCGGCCATGATCGCGTCGCGCAGGCCCATGAGCGTGCCGATGCGGGCGGGCGTGGGGTCGGCCATGCCGGCGTGATAGCGCAGCAGACCGACGGCCGTGCGCGCGTGCAGATCGGCGCGCCACCAGTCGTCGGGGGAGGTGACGGCCGTCAGGCGGGGCGCGTGCATGGTGAGCAGCGGCCGCAGGTCGTCGGCGAGCAGGCGCAGCTTCTCGGCCTCGGGAGTGCGGCCGATGGACCGGGTGGGATCCATCATGGTCGCCGGGTTGGTCCAGCGTTCGTCGGGGCCGAGCAGGTCTTCGAGGGTCTCGCGGCTCCAGGCCAGGTCGAGGTGGGCGGCGAGGTAGTCGTGCAGTGCGGTCAGGGCCGGCCGAGGGCTCGCCGGGCCGGTGATCTCCAGGGGGCCGTCGAAGCCGGAGAAGTGGAGCCGCTCGTGCCGGGGACACCGCTCGTTGTGGGCGCGCATCCAGCGGACCAGCTCGCGGTTGGCGGGTGCGTCGCCGAAGCCGTGGCTGAAGCCGCGGTCCATCGCGTCGTCGAGGGTTCCGATGCCGTCGGTGACGTACGCGTCGGCGGTCAGCGCCGACAGGCAGTCGCTCTCGATGGCGATCGAGCGGTAGCCCTCCCGCTCGACAAGGTGGCGGAAGAGCTCGTTGCGCAGTTCGAGGAAGGCTTCCACGCCGTGGGTGGGCTCGCCGAGGCCGAGCAGTCGGGTGGCGGGGGACAGGAGCGCGGTGAGGGCGCTGCCGGTGAAGGGACGGGCCGCGTCCCGGATCAAAGCCGTCATTCCCTCAACTGTATCGTTGAACCCGCAGTGTAAACTTTGGTCGGCGATCACGGCCGAGATGGGGAGATACCTTCAAAGTGCGGTTGCGGCCCATCGACCTCGCGCGCGGGCACGGCCTGTCCACCCAGGCGGTGCGCAACTACGAGGAGGCGGGCATCCTGCCGCCGGCCGAGCGCTCGCCGCACGGCTACCGTGCCTACGCGCCGCGCCACGCGGCGGCGTTGCGGACGTTCCTGGCGCTGGTCCCCGCGCACGGCCACGCGACCGCGGGGGCGATCATGCGGGCCGCGAACGGCGGCGCGGTCGAGGAGGCGCTGCGGCTGATCGACGAGAGCCACGCGCAGCTGGCCGGCGACCGCCGCACGTTGGAAGCGGTGGACCTGGCGTTGCGCGACCTGGCTCCGCCGCGTGACCTGGAGCCGGGTGTCACGTTCATCGGGCCGCTGGCGCACCGGCTGGGCGTCCGGCCGGCGACGTTGCGCAAATGGCAGCGGGCCGGCCTGGTCACACCCCGGCGTGACCCGCACACGGGCTACCGCGTCTACACCTCCGCCGACGTGCGCGACGTGCTGCTGGCCCACCAGCTTCGCCGTGGCGGGCACGGGCTCCAGCAGATCGCCCAGGTGCTGGAGCGGGTGCGGGCGGCGGGCGGTCCGGAGCCGCTGCAGGCGACGCTGCGGGAGTGGCGCGACCGGTTGACGGCGCGGGGCCTGGCGATGCTGGCGGGCGCGGGCGCGCTCGACACCTACCTGGGGACGCCGTAGTCGGCGAGCGCGTCCACCGCCCGCCGGATGCGGGTGGCCGCCGCTGAGTCCGTACCGCCGCTGAGCGCGACGTGGTGCAGCACGCCGACCACCGCCAGGGCCAGCGCCTCCGGGTCGGCGCCGGCCGGCACCCGGCCGAGCTGTCGCTCGGCGGCCAGATAGCGGGCGACCGCGTGCTCGACCGCTTGCAGCCCGGCGGTCCCGGCGCCCAGCACCGCCTCCACCTCCGCCGCCAGCTGCGGGCGGAAGACCATCAGCCGGGTCAGCGCCAGCAGTGTGCCCAGCGGCGTCGCGAGGACGGCCTCGCTCACATTTCCGGCGACCGTGCCGGTCCCGGCGCGCGCCGGCAGGCCGGCCACCTCGCCGGAGATCTGGAAGGCGCGGTCGACCGCATATCCGGTCAGGAAGGCGTCGAAATTCGCGAAGTGGGCGTAGAGGAGCCCGGTGGCGACGCCGGCCTCGCGGGTCACGGCCCGGCCGGTGAGCCGGCTCGGCTCGGCTCCGGCGATCACTCGCTCGACGGCAGCGAACAGCTGCTGCCGGACTTCTGGGATGGCGACCCCGCGTGGC
The DNA here is from genome assembly GCF_003947245.1 of Actinoplanes sp. ATCC 53533. Classification (NCBI taxonomy): domain Bacteria; kingdom Bacillati; phylum Actinomycetota; class Actinomycetes; order Micromonosporales; family Micromonosporaceae; genus Actinoplanes; species Actinoplanes sp. ATCC 53533. Next base: position 92,302 of record NZ_QHHV01000059.1, read on the forward strand.
ATGCCCCGAGCCTAGCCGGTTGCGCCGGTATGAACAGATGCTCATACTAGTTTGAGCAAACGCTCATTCTTGACCGGGGAGTGCCGGATGAAACGTGTAGTGATCGTGGGTGCGGGCATAGCCGGCCTGGCCACCGCCCTGCGACTGGGACGGGACGGGTGGCAGGTGATCGTGGTGGAGCGGGCCCCGGCCCGGCGCAGCAGCGGCTACCTGGTGAACCTGCTCGGGCCGGGCTACGCCGCCGCCGAACGGCTCGGCCTGCTCCCCGCGCTGTCCGCCCGGGCCCTGGGCGTGTTCACCACCGTCCTGGTCCGGGCCGACGGACGGCCCAAGTTCACCGTGCCGTCCGCCATCGCCGAGGCCGCCCTCGGCACGCGAACCCTGACGGTCTTCCGCGGCGACCTGGAGTCCACGCTGTACGAGGCGGTGCGCGACCGGGCCGACATCCGCTTCGGCACCACGGTCACCGCCGTCGACCAGGACGTCGACCAGGTGCGAGTGACGCTGAGCGACGGCACCACGGAACGCGCCGACCTGCTGGTCGGCGCCGACGGAGTGCGCTCCGCCACCCGTACGGCCGTGTTCGGCTCGGGCTCCCAGGTCGACCTGCCGTACGTCGTGGGTGCGTTCTCCCTGCCCCACCCGGTGGCCGGCGTGCCGGAGTCCTCGGCCACCACGTTCATCGGCCCGGGGCGTACGGCGGCGATCGTCAATCTGGGCCCGCGGCGGTCAACGGCGTTCTTCGCGTACCGCTGCGCGGACCCGGCCGCCGAGCTGAAGCGCGGGCCGGTGGCGGCGCTCCGCGCGGCGTTCGGCGACCTGGGCGGCGGCGTGCCCGGCGCGCTCCGCCACCTCGAGGAGGACCCGTCCGACGCCTACTTCGACGCGGTCAGCCAGGTGGTCATCCCACGCTGGAGCGCCGGCCGGGCCGTGCTGCTCGGGGACGCGGCCTGGTGCGTCACGCTCTTCGCCGGGCACGGCGCGGCCCTCGCGCTCGCCGGGGCCGACCAGCTCGGCGCCGCCCTGCGGCAGCACGACGACATCCCCGCGGCGCTGGCCGAGTGGGAAGCGGGGCTGCGCCCGGAAGCCGCCAAGCGGCAGGCGCTCGCCCGCCGCGGCATGCTCCAGTACGCGCCGCCCAGCCGGTTCCACGTGTGGATGAGCGACCTGACCATCCGGGCGATCACCCTGCCGGGCATTCGCGGTCTCGTCCGGCGCGGGATCGAACGTGCCAGCCGCTGACGGGTATTCTCCGACCATGACGGGCGGCGCCGACCTGCTGGTCCTGCACACCCTGCGCTGCATCGGATTCGCCGAGTTGCCACGGGTGGCCGACGCCAGCGGCCTGGAGGAGCCGGAGGTGGAGTCGCACCTGATCGATCTCGCCGTGGCGGGCCTGGTCACCCGCATACCCGGGGCGTTCGGCGGGTGGGGCCTCGCCGAGGCGGGCCGCGCCGAGGACGCCCGGCGGATCACCCACGAGCTCGACGCGACCGGCGCCCGCAGCGCGGTGACCGAGGCATACCAGGGTTTCCTGGTGCTGAATCCGGAGTTGCTGGACCTCTGCACCGCGTGGCACCTGCGCGTCGTGGACGGCGTCGCGGTGCCGAACGATCACGACGACCACGCCTACGACGCCCGGGTCCTGGAGCGGTTCGCCGACCTGGACCGGCGTGCCGATGCCGTCTGCGCGGCGCTGTCCGCGGCGCTGCCGCGATTCGGACGATACCGGGTACGGCTCACCGCGGCGCTCGGCCGGGTGCGGTCGGGTGCGCTGGAGCATCTGGCGGACAGCACCGTCTCGTATCACAGCGTGTGGTTTCAGCTGCACGAAGACCTGCTGGCGACCCTCGGCATCCCGCGATGAGCGGGGTGCACCGGCTCTCCGGCGACGTCGAGGAGTCCGCCGAGGTGCTCGGCGGCAAGGCACACGGCCTCATCGCGCTGCGGCGGCTCGGCCTGCCCGTGCCGCCGGGGTTCGTCATCGACACCGGCGTCTGCCGCGCCTTTCTCCGCGACGGCCGGCTCCCGGCGGGCCTCGACGGCGAGCTCGCGGAGGCCGTCCGCGCGCTGGAGGCCGCCACCGGGCGGCGCTTCGGTGCGGCCGAGCGGCCGCTGGTGGTGTCGGTGCGCTCCGGCGCCGCCGTCTCGATGCCCGGCATGATGAGCACCGTCCTCAATCTCGGCCTGACGACGGCGGCCGCCGCCGGGTTGACGGCCGAGACGGGCGACCCGGCCTTCGTTCTCGACTCGCGCCGGCGGTTGTTGTCCGGCCTCGCCGAGCCGGTCCCGGACGACGCGATGGCTCAGCTCCGGACGGCGGTCGAGGCGGTCTTCTCGTCGTGGCACACGCCCCGCGCTGTCACCTATCGCGACCTGCACGGCATTCCGCACGATCGCGGCACGGCCGTGGTGGTGCAGGCCATGGTGTTCGGCAACCGCGATGACCGCAGCGGCAGCGGGGTCGCCTTCAGCCACGACCCGAGCACCGGGGAGAAGACGCCGTTCGGTGAGGTCCTGTTCGGCCGGCAGGGCGAGGACGTCGTCTCCGGCCGGGCCAGCACCCGCCCGCTGTCCGACGTCGCCGACCGCGAGCCGGCGGTGTGGAACGGTCTGCTGGCAGCCCTGGACCAGATCGAGCGGCACTACCGCGACGCGTGCCACGTCGAGTTCACCTTCGAGTCGGGCCGCCTGTGGTTGCTCCAGGTGCGGTCCGGCGGCCTCGTCGGGCGTGCCGCCATCCGCGCCGCCGTCGGCCTGGCCGACAGGCAGCTCATCAGCCGGCGTACGGCGGTGCGGCGAATCTCGCCGGGGGACCTCCGCAACGCCCGGGTGCCACGCATCCAAATCGATGACGTGCACGACATCCTGACCCGCGGACGGGGTGCCAGCCCCGGCGTCGCGACGGGCCGCATCGCGGTCACCGCCGATCGCGCCGCCCGCATGGTCAGCGACGGTCCGGTCGTCCTGGTGCGGCCGCATACGTCGCCGCTCGACATGCACGGCCTGGCCGCCGCCGCGGGGATCGTCACCGTCCGGGGTGGACCGACCAGCCACGCGGCCGTGGTCGCCCGCGGCATGGGCAAGCCCGCCGTCGTGGAGGCGGCCGGCATCGTCGTCGACGCCGGCGCCGGCTGCGTGCGGGCCGGCGACCGGGTCTTTCCCGAGGGCACCCTCGTCACCATCGACGGCACCGGCGGCGAGGTCGTGCTCGGCGAGCCCGCTACGACCACCGGCGCGGCGGACGAGCACGTTCGGCGCCTGCTCGACTGGGCTTGCCAACCGGACTGAATAGATCGATACTGCTAACTGTTTCAGGAGCCGGAACACAAGTCGGGTGCCGGGCAGCCCCCGATCGCTTCGCCTTGTCCCGGAGGACTGAAACGCCCATGAGACTGAAGATCAGAATGTTGGCGGCCGCCCTGGTGGCCGCCCTGGCGACCATGGTCGCCCTGGCGGTGGCAACGCCGGCGGCCGCGGCGACGCTGACCGAGGTGACCGGCTTCGGCACCAACCCCACCAACCTGCGCATGCACCTGTACGTCCCGGACCGGGTGGCGGCGCGGCCGGCGATCCTGGTGGCGGTGCACTACTGCAGCGGCTCCGGCCCGGCGTTCTACTCCGGCACCCAGTACGCGGCGCTGGCGGACCGGTACGGCTACATCGTGATCTACCCGTCGGTGACCCGCAGCAGCCTGTGCTGGGACGTCTCCTCGGCGGCTGCGCTGCGCCGCGGCGGCGGCAGTGACCCGGTGGGGATCATGTCGATGGTCGACTATGTGAAGCAGCGGTACAACGCCGACCCGGGCCAGATCTACGCCACCGGCACCTCCTCCGGCGCGATGATGACCAACGTCCTGCTCGGTGACTATCCCGATGTGTTCAAGGCCGGTGCCTCGTTTGCCGGGGTGCCGTTCGGCTGCTTCGCCACCACGAACGGCTCGGAGTGGAACAGCGAGTGTTCCGGCGGGCAGCTCATCAAGACCCCGCAGCAGTGGGGCGACCTGGTCCGCAACGCCTACCCCGGCTACACCGGGGCGCGGCCGCGGATGCAGATCTGGCACGGCACCAACGACGACACCCTGCGTTACCCGAACTTCGGTGAGCAGATCAAGCAGTGGACCAACGTGCACGGGCTGAGCCAGACCCCGACCTTCACCGACACCCCGCAGTCCGGCTACACCCGCACCCGGTACGGCGGCAGCGGCGGCATGGCACCGGTCGAGGCGATCAGCATGCAGGGCGTGACGCACAACCTGCCGGTCGACGCCGCCCAGGTGATCCGCTTCTTCGGCCTCGACACCACCACTCCGCCGACGACCTCACCCACCACAGTGCCGCCCACGACGACTCCGCCCACCTCGCCGCCGCCGGCGGGTGGCTGCAGCGTCGCCTACACCGTCAGCGCGTGGAACACCGGGCTGACCGCCGCCATCACCATCACCAACACCGGCGGCACGGCGGTCAACGGCTGGAGCCTGGCCTTCACGCTCCCCGGTGGACAGACCATCACCTCGGGGTGGAACGGGACCTACTCCCCGACCAGTGGGGCGGTGACCGCCCGGAACGTCTCGTACAACGCCGCCATCGGCCCGAACGCGTCGGTCGGCATCGGCTTCCAGGCCACCCACACCGGCAACACCGGCGAGCCGGCCTCGTTCACCCTCAACGGCAGCGCCTGCGCAGTGGCGTAAGCCCGTCTCGCCAGCCCACCTGGAGGATTCTCATGCGGAAGCTCAGCGGCATGCTCGCCGCGGCGTCGATCGCGGTGCTGGCCGTCGCCGGGACGATGCTCGCCGTCGGCCCGGCCAGTGCCGAGTCGAACGGCGGCGTGCGCGTCATGCCGCTGGGCGACTCGATCACCGACGGGTTCAACGTGCCCGGCGGCTACCGGGTCGACCTGTGGCAGAAGTTCGTGGCCGGCGGGTATCGGATCGACTTCGTCGGCTCCCAGTTCAACGGCCCGGCCGGCCTCGGCGACCACGACCACCAGGGACACTCGGGATGGACGATCGCGCAGATCGACGCCAACGCGGCGAGCTGGCTGCGGGCCACGACCCCGCGCACCGTGCTGCTGCACATCGGCACCAACGACATGTTCAGCGCCTCGGCCGGTGCGCCGCAGCGGCTGTCCACTTTGCTCGACACGATCACCACCACCGCGCCCGACGCGGAGGTCTTCGTGTCGACGATCATCCCGTTGTCGGGTGCCGACTCGCAGGTGCGCACCTACAACGCGGCGATACCCGGGATCGTGCGGAGCAAGGTCAACGCCGGCCGGCGGGTGCACCTGGTGGACATGTATCCGGCGCTGACCCTCGCCGATCTGGCCGACGGTGTGCACCCCAACGCCGGCGGCTACAGCAAGATGGCCACCGTCTGGTACGACGCGCTGCGGTCGGTGCCGCGCAGCATCACCGAGGACACCCCGCCGACGTCCACACCGCCCACCAGCACGCCGCCCACGAGCACGCCACCATCGGGCGGTTGCAGCGCGGCCTACCGCGTGGTCAACGGCTGGAGCGGCGGCTTCCAGGCCGAGGTGACGGTGCGCAACGACGCCACCGCCGCGCTCAACGGCTGGACCGTGCGCATGACGCTGGGCGGCGGGCAGAGCATCACCAACCTGTGGAACGGCGTGAACACCGGCAGCAGCGGGGCGATCAGCGTGCGGAACGCGGCGTACAACGGCTCGGTCCCGGTCAGCGGCACCACCACCTTCGGGTACGTCGCGAACGGCAACTCCGCCGCCGTACCGGGTGCCGTGAGCTGTTCCAGCCCTTGATCCGTTCAGAAACGCCGTAGCAGGGGCGGCCGGCCGACGCCGGACGCCCCTGCCTTGCCGTACGTCCGGAAATACCCGGCTTTGACGGCTGCCTCGCAAGGTTGCGATACTTGTTTCGAGTGCCACGGGAAGGGGTCCACGGTGGGCCGGGAAGTGTCCGATCGACGGGCGACGCTGGCCGCTGTCGCCCGCGAGGCCGGGGTCTCGGTGCCGACCGTCTCAAAGGTCGTCAACGGCCGAACAGACGTGGCGCCGGAGACCCGCGCCCGGATCGGCGTGCTCCTGGCCCAGCACGGCTACATCGCCCGTGGCCCGGGTGGCGCGCAATCGACGGTTCGCACGGTGGATCTCGTCTTCGACGCCATGCAGACGCCCAACAACCTTGAGATCGTCCGCGGCGTGATCGAGGCGGCCACCGTCGAGGACGTCGATGTCGTCGTCGGCTTCGTGCCGGACGACCCGCTGGGTGCGGCGTGGGCCCGCCGGACGGCGCACGCGCAGCGCGAGGGCATGATCGTCGTGACGTCGAGCATCACCCCGCAGCAGTGGCGGCACTTCGTCGAGCAGGACATCCCGGTCGTGACCATCGATCCGGTGAACATCCCGCATCCGGAGCTCCCGAGCGTCGGCGCCACGAACTTCAACGGTGGCATGGAGGCGACGGCACACCTGGTCGCCCTGGGGCACCGGCGCATCGGCTTCATCGAGGGCCCGCCGGAGGCCATGGTCAGCATCGCGCGCCTGCACGGTTACCACGCCGCGTTGTCTCAGGGCGGGCTGACCGTCGACCCCGAGCTCATGCGCGCCGGGGAGTTCACCTTCGATGCCGGGTTCACGGCCGCGGCCGAGTTGCTGAGCCTGCCGGGGCGCCCGACGGCGCTGTTCGCCTCGAACGACGCGCAGGCCCTCGGCGCGATCGAGGCGGCACGCACCCTCGGGCTTCGGGTGCCCGAGGAGCTGAGCGTCGTGGGCTTCGACGACATGCTCGCGGCGCAGTGGTCCGCACCGCCGCTGACCACGGTGCGGCAACCGTTCGCCGAGATGGGCCACATCGCGATGCGCCGGCTGCTGCGGCTCATCGCCGGCGAGCAGCTCAGCTCGCCGCGCATCGAGCTGGCCACCCAGCTCGTGATCCGCAAGTCCACCGCGGCGCTCTGACGCGGCTCTCCGGGCAGGGTCCGTAGGTGCTCCTTGCCTGTTTTCCGGCAACTTCATCGCAGAAGCGGAAGCGTGCTCGAAAGTTTTCGAAGCCCTAGGCGACGAAGTCGAGAGGGATTTGTGCTGCTCGGAGCACTTTTAGCGACGGGCCGGCGCTGGTAGGTCTGGAGTTTCTGGCGACTTCGATCGGCCTATTGACACTGCATGTTTCGAAACATTACGTTAACGGCGTCGTCCCCGGCCCGTCTCCGACCGCAGCAGGCGGAGGCCGCCGATGGCGGTTTCCCAGCGAACAGCGACCCGTCGGCCTGAGTCCCGCGGGTCTCGAGTGTGGAGAAAACATGACGATTCCCGTCGTAACTTCCTGGGCCTCGGTGTCGGTGCCGGAGCCGCCGCGGCGCTGGCCGCATGCGGCAGTTCGGGCCCCAGCGGCAGCGGCAACAGCGGCGGCGCCGGCGGGTCGGCGACGTACTGGTCGCTGAGCGGCGAGCCCGGCGAGCCGATCCGGCAGGCCGCCATCGAGCGGTTCAACGCCGCCAACCCGAGCAGCAAGATCACGCCGACGTTCTTCGCGAACGACGCCTACAAGCAGAAGATCAAGACGGCGCTCGGCGCCGGCCAGGGCCCGACGATGATCTGGGGCTGGGGCGGCGGTGGCCTGAAGAGCTACGTCGACGGCGGCCAGGTCGAGGATCTGACCGGCTGGTTCGGCGAGAACGCGGCGGTCAAGGACAAGATCTTCCCGTCCTCGTTCGGCGCCGCGACGGTGGGCGGCAAGATCTACGCGATGCCGATCGAGACCGTGCAGCCGATCGTGCTGTTCTACAACAAGAAGGTCTTCGAGAAGGTCGGCGTGCAACCGCCGCAGTCGTGGGGCGAGATCATGGCCCTGGTGCCGAAGTTCAACAGCGCCGGCATCGCGCCGTTCTCGCTCGGCGGGCAGTCCCGCTGGACCAACATGATGTGGCTGGAGTTCCTGCTCGACCGGACCGCCGGCTCCGATGTGTTCAACCGGGTCTTCGCCGGGGAGAAGGACGCGTGGTCGGACCCGGCGGTGCTGACCATGCTGACCCAGGTGCAGGATCTGGTGAAGGCGAACGGGTTCGTCAAGGGCTTCTCGTCGATCACCGCCGACTCGAACGCCGACCAGGCCCTGCTCTACACCGGCAAGGCCGCGATGATGGTGCACGGCTCCTGGTCGTACGGCATCCAGCAGGCCAGCGGCGGCACCTTCGTCTCCAGCGGCGGGCTCGGCTACATGAACTTCCCGCCGGTCGAGGGCGGCAAGGGCGACCCGGCCAACACGGTCGGCAACCCCGGGCAGTACCTGTCGATCTCGTCGAAGGCGACCGCCGAGGCGAAGGACACCGCGAAGAAGTTCTTCTCGACCACCCTCGTCGACGACGCGGAGGTCAAGGGCTGGATCTCCTCCGGTGGTGTGCCGATCATCAAGGGCAGCGACGCCCAGCTCGGCGCCTCTCCGGACGCCGACTTCCTCAAGTTCGTCTACGACACCTCGGCGGGTGCGAAGACCTTCGCGCAGTCCTGGGACCAGGCGCTCAGCCCGACCGCGGCCGAGACGCTGCTGGACAACATCGCCAAGCTGTTCCAGCTGCAGATCAGCCCGCAGCAGTGGGTTGACAGCATGAACGGGGTCATCGGCAAATGACCACGATCAGCGCCAGGCCGAGCAGCCCGGTCGGGTGGATGGCGGTCCCCGCGTTCGTCATGTTTCTCGCCTTCGGCGTCGTCCCGCTGCTCGGCGTGCTCGTGCTGAGCTTCACCACCTGGGACGGCATCGGCGAGATCACGCCCTCCGGGCTGACCAGTTGGCGGGCGACGTTCTCCGACCCGGGGCTGCCGCACGCCCTCTGGATCACCTTCCTGATCATGGCACTGTCCTGGCTCGTGCAGACCCCGGTCTCCATCCTGATCGGCGTCTTCCTGGCCGCGCACAAGCGCTACCGGGGCGTCCTCGCGGTGCTCTACTTCATCCCGCTGCTGCTCAGCTCGGCCGCCATCTCGATCACCTACAAGGCGCTGCTCGACCCCAACTTCGGCATCGGTACGGGCCTCGGCCTCGACTTCCTCAACCAGGACTGGCTCGGCGACGCCACGCTCGCCATGGGTGTGCTGATCTTCGTGGTGTCCTGGCAGTTCATCCCGTTCCATTCGCTGATCTACCAGGGCGGCGTCCGGCAGATCCCGGCCTCGATGTACGAGGCCGCGCGGATCGACGGCGCCGGCCGGATCCGCCAGTTCTTCAGCATCACCCTGCCGCAGCTCAAATACACCATCATCACGTCCTCGACGCTGATGACGGTCGGCTCGCTGACCTTCTTCGACCTGATCTTCGTGCTGACCGCGGGCGGCCCGGGCGACGCGACCCGGGCGCTGGCGCTGGAGATGTACCAGAAGGGCTTCCAGGCCAACCTGATGGGCCCGGCGAGCGCGATCGCGGTCATCATCGTGCTGGTCGGGCTGGTCCTGGCCATGCTGTTGCGGCGCCTCGGCGGCAGGGCCGACGAGAGCCAGCTGGAAGGGGCCTGACATGGCGACCATCTCTCCGGCGGTGCCCGCCCCGGCCGCGCAGCGACCGGCCACCGGGTGGCGGGCGCTGCGGTACAACTGGGCCGCCGGCGGCCTCGGCTTCCTCTGGCTGTTCGTGGTGCTGCTGCCGATCTACTGGATCGTCATCACCAGCCTGAAGACCCAGGACAACTACTTCGTCACCAACCCCCTCAAGCCACCGGCGGATCCGACGTTCGACAGCTACCGGCTGGTCGTCGAGTCCGACTTCCTCCGGTACTTCCTGAACAGCGTCCTCGTGACGGCCGGCGCCATCGTCCCGGCGGTCGCCATCTCCTTCATGGCCGCCTACGCGATCGTCCGCGGCGCCGGCAGCCGGCTGCTCAAGGGCATGAACGCGGTGTTCCTGATGGGCCTGGCGATCCCGCTGCAGGCGGTGATCATCCCGGTCTATCTGATCATCATCCGGCTCCAGATGTACGACACGCTCGCGGCCATCATCCTGCCGTCGATCGCGTTCGCCATCCCGCTGTCGGTGCTGGTGCTCGCCAACTTCATCCGCGACGTCCCGAAGGAGCTCTTCGAGTCGATGCGGATGGACGGCGCCACCGAGTGGGGCACCATGTGGCGGCTCGCCTTCCCGCTGACCCGGCCCGCCCTGGTCACCGTGACGATCTACAACGCCCTCGGCATCTGGAACGGCTTCCTGCTGCCGCTGGTGCTCACCCAGAGCCCGGAACAGCGCACCATCCCGCTCGCGCTCTGGGACTTCCAGGGCCAGTTCGGCGTGAACGTGCCGGCCATCGCCGCCTCGGTCACCCTCACCACGCTACCCATCGTGATCATGTATGCGATCGGGCGGCGCCAACTGCTCAGCGGTCTCACCGCCGGCTTCGGCAAGTAGCACCGGCACCACAACCGTCCCCATGGGAGGAACACACATGGCCACCGCGCCCGAATCGCCGCCCGCGCCCGATGCCGACCGGCGCTGGACCGACCGGCGGCTGCCGCTCGACGAACGCGTCGAGGCCCTGCTCACCGCGATGACACCCGCCGAGAAGGTGGCGCAGCTGGGCAGCGTGTGGCTCGGCTTCGGCTTCGACAACAGCGGCGCGGTCGCCCCGATGCAGGACGTCTTCGCCGCGAGTGCGCGCGACTTCGACGAGGCGACCAGGCACGGCATCGGGCATCTCACCCGCGTTTTCGGTACGGCGCCGGTGACGGCGGAACAAGGCCGGGTCCGCTCGGTCGAACTGCAGCGCCGCGTGATCGCCGCCAGCCGGCTGGGCGTTCCGGCGATGGTGCACGAGGAATGCCTCACCGGATTCACCACCCTGCACGCCACGGTCTATCCCACCGCGCTGGCCTGGGCCGCCACCTTCGACCCCGGCCTGATCGAACGGATGGCGGGAGCCATCGCGTCGGACATGCGGGCGGTCGGCGTGCACCAGGGCCTGTCGCCGGTCCTCGACGTGGTCCGCGACTACCGGTGGGGCAGGGTCGAGGAGACCATGGGGGAGGACCCCTATCTCGTCGGCATGCTGGGCGCGGCCTACGTGCGGGGGCTCGAGCAGCAGGGCATCGTCGCCACCCTCAAGCACTTCGCCGGCTATTCCGCGTCCCGGGCCGCCCGCAACCACGCGCCGGTGTCGATGGGCCCCCGCGAGCTGCGGGAGGTCATCCTGCCGCCGTTCGAGACGGCGATCCGCGAGGGTGGAGCCCGCTCGGTCATGAATTCGTACGCCGAGATCGACGGCGTGCCCGTCGCCGCCAACCCGGCCCTGCTGACCGACCTCCTGCGCGACGAATGGGACTTCGACGGGGTGGTCGTCTCCGACTACTGGTCCGTGGCGTTCCTGAACACCATGCACCGGGTCGCCGGCGACTACCCGGCGGCCGGCGCCCTGGCCCTGGCCGCCGGCATCGACGTCGAGCTGCCCGATGCCCTCTGCTACGGCGAGGAGCTGCTCGACCGCGTACCGGAGAAGTTGGTCGACCGCAGCCTCCGCCGGGTCCTTCGGCAGAAGGCCGAGCTCGGTCTCCTCGATGCCGATTGGACGCCGGAAGGCGCGGTCGCGGCCGGCGAGAACATCGACCTGGACTCCCCGCGCAATCGGGGGATCGCCCGGGAGATCGCGCGGAACTCCGTCACGCTGCTCGCCAACGACGGCGTTCTGCCGATCAGCCCGCCCCGGCGCATCGCGGTCGTCGGACCCTGTGCGGACGACCCGCAGGCCTTCATGGGCTGCTACTCCTACCCCAACCATGTGCTCGTCGACCATCCGGAGCTCGGCCTCGGCGTGGCCGCGGACTCCCTGTTCACGGCTCTGCGGCAGGAGTTCCCCGCCGCCGAGCTGGTCTTGCGCGAGGGCTGCCCGGTACGCGATGCGGACCGGTCCGGGATCGGCCCGGCCGCCGCGGCCGCGCGCGAGTCCGATCTGGTCGTCGCGGTGGTCGGCGACCGCGCCGGCCTCTTCGGCCGGGGCACCTCCGGTGAGGGCTGCGACGTGCCCGATCTGGCCTTGCCGGGGGTGCAACATGAGCTGGTCATGGCGCTGCTGGCCAGCGGAACCCCGGTCGTGCTCGTCGTCGTCTCCGGTCGCCCCTACGCCCTGGGCGAATACACCGCGGCGGCGGCGCTCGTGCAGGCGTTCATGCCCGGGGAGGAGGGCGGCGAGGCGATCGCTGGCGTGCTCTCCGGCCGGATCAACCCCAGCGGGCGGCTGCCGGTCCAGGTTCCCCGGCTCGCGGGCGGTCAGCCCGGCACCTACCTCCAGCCGCCGCTCGGTGCCAACAGCCAGGGGGTCAGCAACCTCGATCCGACGCCGCTCTTCCCGTTCGGCCATGGGCTGTCGTACACGTCCTTCCGGTACGGCGAGCTGAGCCTGAGCAGTGCGGAGCTGCCCACCGATGGCACCCTCACCATCGCGGTGCGGGTCCGCAATACCGGGTCACGCGACGGAGCCGAGGTCGTCCAGCTCTATCTGCACGACGTCGAGGCGGCGGTAACGCGCCCCCTGCTGCAGCTCGCCGGCTTCGCCCGGGTGCCCCTCGCCGCCGGCGAGACGGCGACCGTGGAGTTCACCCTGCACGCCGACCGCACCAGCTTCATCGGCCCGGATCTGCGGCGGATCGTGGAACCGGGCGAGATCCAGCTCCACGTGGGCCGCTCGGCCGCCGACCTGCCGTGCCGGGCATCGTTCCGGCTGACCGGCGCGACGCGCGAGGCGGGCGCGGACCGGGTGCTGACGACGCCCGTCGTCGTGCACAAGGACTGACCCGCTCGGGTGTCAGGTCTGCGTGGATTCCCGATTCGCCATCGCGGCGGATGGCGACTCGCCCGCATCGAGGGGCGCACCCGGGTCGGTTCCGGGTTCGTCGCGGTGGGCGGGCAGGCCGACGGTGACCGCCAGCAGGCCGCCGATCGCGGCGACGGCCAGGTAGACGGCCGGCGAGAGGGAGCTGGCGGTGGTGGCCACCAGCCAGGTGGACACGTACGGCGCGGTGCTGCCGAACAGCGTGATGCCGACGTTGAAGGAGACCGCGAGGGCGGTGAAGCGGATGGCCGCCGGGAACATCCTGATGGCGAGGACGGCACCCACCGAATAGCTCGCCCCGATGAAGATCGCCCACATGCCCTGCCCGACCAGCGCGCCGGTCAGGGTGTGCGTCGTGGTGATGAGCAGGAAGCCGGGTACGACGGTGACGGCGATGCCGGCCATGATCGCGATCGCCACCCGGCGCAACGGAAACCGGTCGGCCAGGTAGCCGCCTGCCAGGGCGGCCCCGGCCTGCAGCAGGATGGCGACGAGGTTCGCGGTGAAGGCGTCGGCCGGGGTCAGCCCGGCGACCCGGACGAGGTAGCTGGGCAGGAAACCGGCGAGCAGAAAGCCCCCGATGGCGGACGCGGCGGTCCAGCACACCAGCACCACCATCCCCCGCTTCGCGGTGGCCAGTGCCCGGGTCAGCGGCGCGCGCCCCTTCCGGGCCAGCGCGCCCAGGGCGACGAAGGCCGCGCTGTCCAGGACGCGGGTGCGCAGGTACCACCCCACCAGCCCGAGCGGCGCCGCGGCCAGGAACGCCGCCCGCCAACCCCAGCCGGCCAACTGGTCCGGCGGGAGCAGCCAGGCCAGCACCAGCCCCACGGTCGCCGCGGTGGCCCCGCCCAGGTTGCCCGCCACGTTGTTGATCGCGACAGTGCGGCCCTGCCGGCCCGGCGGCGCGTACTCCATGATGAACAGCTGTGCTCCGGGTATCTCGGCGCTGACCGACAGGCCCTGCATGATCCGGCAGACCAGCAGCAGCACGGGTGCGAGCACCCCGACCGTGGCATAGGTGGGCAACAGACCGAACGACACCGTGGCGACCGTCATCAGCAGCAGCGAGGCGGCCAGCGCCGGCCGGCGCCCGATCCGGTCGCCGAGGTGCCCGAAGATGATCGCCCCGATCGGGTTGACCAGGAACCCGATAGCGAAGATCGCGAACGTGGCGAGCAACCCCGTCGTCGGGTCCTGCGCCGGCATGAACTGGGCAGCCAGGACCGTGGCGAAGTAGCCGTAGAGCACAGCGTCGTAGATCTCGATGAAGCTGCCGATGCTGACGGCGACGACCACCTTGCGGTAGCCGCCGGTGTGGCGAGGCACCCGGGTGTGATCCATGCCGCGTTCACCTCCTCGACGGTGAACCGTGGCCGGTGTCGGGTCGCCTGACGGCCACGGCTGCGATACCGGCTCACCATAGGGGCGGGCCGGGCACCCGGGTTCGTTTGTCACCCGATCAGCGGACCTCCCGGCACCCGCCGGCCGTCCTCGATCGGATGATGCTCCGGGCGATCGGGTGCCTCGCGTTGACCGGTTCCGCCGAGGGGTTACAGACTGGCCAGCGGGCCCGGTGCTGGCGACTCGACCATTGCTGGAAATCGACAATGGGGGGAAGCTCACGTGGAGGCCGAACCTCCGTGGCGGTTCACCGCCGATCCGCAAGCCGGCGCGGGTCTGTCGGTGGTCAGCGACGTGGAGACCGCGGTGATCGAGATCGCGGTGCACGGTCGGTGGAGCCGGCGGTTGTGCCTGGACGTCTATCACGCCCTGCACAAGTCCATGGCGGAGCATCCCTCCGGAATCATCGTCGACCTGCGGGACCTGAACGATCTGGACGCCGCCAGCACGAGCATGTGGCTCGCCGCCAGCCGCGCGGCGAGCCTGCTGCGCCCGCCGGCGCAGCTCGTCCTCAGCATGCCGCCGACCAGGCGGCTGGCCAGCCACTTGCGGCGGCTCGGCGCGGTGCGCTTCCTGCCGATCTACCCCACGGTGGAACAGGCCCGGGTCGCGGTCGCGAGCCGGCTGCCGCCGTCAGGCGGAGGGTGAATGCGGGGAGCACAGCAGCGCTGACACCCACTCCAGCGAGGGGTCGTCGCCGGTGCACGGCGGGACGGCGGGCGTTTCCGGGCGGCGATGGCGCAGCTCCCAGTACAGCGCCATCAGGACCTGCGCGGTCGCGAGCTGCACGACGACCGTCGGGTCGGACGCGTTGAGCTGGGCTTCGGCGAGCGTTCTCTCCGCCGCCGCCGCCAGTTCGCCGCCCAGCAGGCGTTCCACCGACACCGCTTCGCTGATCTCGCCAGTCATGAATTGCCTTTCCGTGCAGGCGCACCCCGACGGATCCACTCTGCCCGCCGGGCCGTCGTCCGACGACGGGAACCGTACCGATACCCATACCGAGGTTTGCCGGTGCGGTCGCAGCCGCCGGCCTCCGCCGCGCTGATCGCCCGGTCCCTCAACGCGGAGCCAACGACAGCCAGGCCGCGATCTGGGTTCGCGACCGGAAGCCGAGTTTCAGGAGGATGTGTTCCACGTGTGAGTCGACGGTGCGCTTGGCGACGAAGAGCCGCCCGGCGATCTCACGGTTGGACAAGCCCTCGGCGATCAGCGCGGCGACCTGGCTCTCCCGCCGGGTGAGAACCGGGTCGTCGCTGTCGGCCGGCACGGGACCGGCCGGCGCGCGGGAGAGGGCGTACGCGATCGTCTCGTCCAGGTTGAGCGCCCGGCCGAGCTGGAAGTTCCTGGTGTAGGCCGGCTCGCCGAGCAGTCGCCGGGTGTGCTCGACGCATTGGCGCTGTGCCGCGGAATGGAAGGAGGACCCGGGGGACGGGAGCCCGAAGGTGTGGCAGAGGCTCTGGGCGGCACCGAGCAGCCGGGCGCAGCGGGCTCCGTCATCGCGGTCGGCGGCCAGGCCGGCGAGCAGCTCGACGCACATGACCAGGCCGACGATGTCCCGGAACTGGTGCTTGGTCTCGATGGCGGCGAGCACGTGGGCCGCTGCCTGCTCGGGCTCGCCCTTGGCCCGCAGCGCCAGCGCGATGAGGTAGTCGACGTAGGAGAGCTGCCAGCGCTCGCCGCGGTCCCGGCACAGGTCGCGCGACTGCCGGGCCTGCGTCAGCGCGTCGTCGATGTCGCCGCGCATGATGAGGGTGATGCCCAGGCACGGCATGGTCCGCAGCACGCCGGCGTCGAATCGGGCCAGGCCGCGAAACCGTTCGAGCGCGGCGTTCAGCGTGTCGACCGCGACGTCGAGATCGCCGCGGATGGCCGCCACCATGCCCTGTGTCTCCAGCGCGCAGGCCCACAGGTGATCGTCGGCGGCCTCGATCGCCTCGCTGAGGCACTGCCCGGCCATCGCCTCGGCCGCTTCCAGGTCGCCCTGCGTTCCGGCGATGAAGGCACCCGTCCAGAGTGCCCGGCGGCGTTCCCGGCCCGGCAGCCCGTGCAGCACCAGAGCCTGGTCCAGGTAGCGCCGGCCCTCCCGCAGGAACCCGCCGGCGATCCAGAAGAACCAGAGGGTCGCGGCGAGATCCGCGCCGGTCGCCGCTGACCCGGGGTCGTCGAGGTACGTGTCCAGCGCGGCCCGGAGGTTGCTCTGCTCGCCGCGGAGCCGCTCGAACCACTCGAACTGGTCCGGGCCGGCCCAGGCCTGTTCGGCCCGCACCGCCAGCGCGGCGTAGTAGTCGCAGTACTTGTGGCGGTACTCCTGGCCCTCGCCCAGTTCATCGAGCCGCTGGGCGCCGTACTCCCGGATCGTGTCCAGCAGCTGAAACCGGGGGACCGCGCCGCCGCCCGCGCGGGTGACCACTGAGTGCTCGACCAGCGCACCCAGGTGTTGGAGCACGTCGAGGTCCGCAAGTTCGCCGCCCGCGCAGACCGCCTCGACCGCGGCCAGGTCGAATGCCCCGGCGAAGACGCTCAGCCGCGCCCACAGGAGTTGTTGTGGCCGCTGGCACAGCTCGTAGGTGCTGTCGATGGCCGCGTGCAGCGTCCGGTGCCGCGGCACGGTGGCGCGGTTGGTGGCCAGGATGGTGAATCGCTGATCCAGCCGGTCGGTGATCTGCCGGGTCGACAGCAGCGACAGGCGCGCGGCAGCCAGCTCGATGGCCAGCGGGATTCCGTCGAGTTGCCGGCACAGTTCGGCGACCTGGGGCAGGTCCCCGTCGGCCAGTTCGACCCCGGGAATCACCGCGGCGCGAGCCCGGAACAACTCGGTGGCCTCGGATGTCGTCTCGCCCGGTGGGTCGACGGGCAGCGGCGCCAACGGGTAGACCTGCTCGCCGGCCACATGCAGCGGCATCCGGCTGGTGGCCAGGATGCGCAGGCCGGGCGCGGCGCGCAGCAGCTGGTCGCTGAGATCGCCGCATTCCTTCGCGTGCCGTTCACAGGCGTCGAGGATGAGCAGCAGCCGCTTGGCGCGGAGAAACTCGGCCAGCAGGTCGGCGTGCCACCGCGTCGACTGGTTCCGGATGCCGAGCGCCTGCGACACGACCTCGGCGACCGGTGTCGGGCCGTCCAGCTCCGACAGGTTCACCAGCCAGGTGCCGTCGGGAGCGAGCTTGGCGACGGAGCGGGCGGCCCGGACCGCGACGCGGGTCTTGCCGACGCCACCGATACCGGTCACCGTGACGAGCCGGGCGGTGGTGAATCCGCGCCTGATCTCGATGATGTCGCGCCGCCGCCCCACGAAACTACTGATCTCGCCGGGCAGGTGTTGCCGGATCATCTGCTGCCGCGCACCGCTGGTCACATCAAACCTTCATCCGTCACGGGTGCGCCCGATCCTAGCCAGCGCGGGCCCCGGGCCCACCGGCCCGCACGAACGGGTGAACCGCCTGCCGGTGCCGGCAGGCGGTTCCTCCGTCTCGCTGGAAGGAGGTCGTAGCAGGCGGCTAGCCGGCGTAGGTCTCGAACTCGGCGATCTTCGGCGGGTTGGACGAACCGGTGATGTTGAAGGTGATCTTGTTCAGTGCGGTGGCGGGGAAGGTGATGACGCCGGCTCCGCTGCCCGTGGCCAGGACCGCGCCGGTGCCGTGGTTGAGGACCTGCCAGGACCCGACGCTGCCCGCGGAGCCGGCGGCCTCCCGGATGTTGATCCTGGACACCGTGGTGGCGGAACCCCACTTGATCGAGATGGAACCGGTGGCGGCGGCCGGCGACCAGTAGGTGCTCAGGTCGCCGTCACGCACGTCGCCGTAGCCCGTACCGCTGGCCTTGCTGGATCCGTCGGAGCCGGCGCCGATGCTGAGGTTGGTCCCGCTGGGCTGCGTCGGCGTCGGTGTCGGGGTGGTCGGCACCGGCGTGGGGCTGGTCGGTGTCGGTTGCTGGGGCGAACAGTTGCCGTTCGACACCTGGAGGCCCTTGCCGGCACCCGCCGTCAGGCGGACGATCTCCGGCACGCAACCGGCCCCGTCGAGGCCGTAGGAGTACGGGATGCTGACGGTCGTGTTGGACTGCGGGTTGGGGCCCGCGGGGTTGTTCTCGCTGCCCGGGGCCGACCAGGTGACATTGTCGAAGATGTTGCCGCCGACCTGCCAGAAGCCGGCCTCGCTGGTGTAGAAGGTGCCCAGCACGTCCTTGGAGTTCTTGAAGTAGTTGTTCTCCACCTTGGCGCGGGCGCCGGCCCGGGAGTTGATGCCGGACTCGACGAGGCCCACGTACGAGTTGTTGTAGATGTGTGCGATACCGCCCCGCAGCAGGGGTGTGCGGGAGTCGATGTTCTCGTACGAGTTGTGGTGGAACGTGATGAAGCTGTTCGAGCGGTCGCTCTCGCTGGACCCGATGAGGCCGCCGCGGCCGGAGTTGCGCAGGATGCTGTACGACAGGGTCACGTACTGGGTGTTGTCCTTCATGTCGAAGAGCCCGTCGAACCCCTCCGACTCCCCGCCCGAGGCTTCCAGGGTGACGTGATCGACCCAGATGTTGCGGACGGTGCTCTCCATGCCGATGGCGTCGCCGCCGTTGGACGTGGGCGAGCCGGACTTCTTGACGTTCCGGACGGTCACGTTCTGGATGATGATGTTGCTGGAGTCGCGGATGTGGATGCCCAGCTGGTCGAAGACGGCGCCGCCGCCGACCCCGATGATCGTGATGTTGCTGATCTGCTTGAGCTCGATCACGCCGGCGGCGGTGTTGCAGCTGTCGCCCGAGACCTTGCTGGTGTTGCCGTGGTTGATGGTCCCCGTGACCTCGATGATGATCGGGGTGCTGCTGCTGGCCCGGCCGCACAGGGCCGCGTGGATCGCGGTGCCCGTGCTGGCCCGGACCGTCTGCCCGCCGGCGCCGCCGGTGGTTCCACCGTTCTGGGTCGCGAAGCCGGTGGTGCTGCCGACGGCTGCCGACGCCTGGGGCGTCGGCAGAGCCACGGCGATCGCGCCCGCCACGGCCGTCGTGGCCAGCGCCGCCCATAGTCGTAGTCTGACTGGTCTGCTCATCGTCGCCTCAGATCCTGCCGGTGCCGGCGTTGGCGAGAACGGCGGCTTTGACCTGCGAGGCCGCCGTCTTCGGGTACGGGTAGCCGCTCGGCAGGGACCAGCCCACCGAGGTGGGTGCGCTGCAGCCGGCCAGCGCGGTGCCGTTGACCAGCGAGCCGGAGTCCTTGAAGGCGCCCTCGGGGTTGGCCGTGTTGGGGTTCTTCACCACGTCGGTGCAGGCCCCGGCCCCGGCCCCGGCCCCGGCCCCGGTGATCTCGAAGACGTTGTTCTCGGAAATGATCTTCGACTTGAGCCCGGTGCCGATGCTGTACAGGTGCGGGTAGACCGCGTCGGTCGTACTGCCGACGAAGTAGTTGCCGGCCAGGTGCACCATGCCGAAGCGGACCCGGGGGGACCGCTGGCCGACGTTGCGGTACAGATCGCCGATGAAGCTGACGGTCTGGTGGCCCTCGTCGCCGGTGTTCGAATCGGACGAGCCCAGCAGCATGTTCTTGTCGTGCTGCTCGAAGATCGTGTTCGAGACCGTCACGTAGTCCGAGGCCTTCTTGATGTCCAGGGCGCCGTCGTGGCACTGGATGTGCTTGGGCACCCCGTTCTTGTCCTTGTTGCCGATCGGCAGCAAGTCGTCGGTGTACGGCGCGTCGGTGAACGACATGTGGTCGATCCACACGTGGGTGGAGTGGTCCACCGTCATGCCGTCGAACTCGGAGTTGTAGTTGCCGGCCCCGTCGCCGGAGTCCCACTTCGGTTCCAGGTCGCACGGGTTGGTGATCTTGATGTTGCGGATGATGACGTTGTCGATCCCGGAGATCTTGAAGAAGCCGTTGGGCAGGTAGGCGTTCGCACCCACGCCGATGACGGTGGTGTTCGGCTGCAGCTTGATCTCGGCACGCTTCGCCTGGTCGCTGTGGTTGGCGAAGGGCGTGCCCTCGGTCATGTCGATGGTGCCGGCCCATTTGATGATCTTCGGGGCGGTCTTGTTGGACTTGCCGGTCGCCGGGTCGGTGCCGACGAGCGCCTTCATCAGCTGGGCCTTGGTCGAGACGGTGTAGATCTGCGCCGCGGCGGCCTGGGAACCGCCGGTGGTGCCGCCCGACTGGGTGGCCCAGCCGACGTCGGCGACGGCGGTCGAGGCGTCGGCGGCCAGCGCGGTCGCCGCCGACGCGTTGGTGGCCGCCACGACACCGGCGGCGATCAGGAAGACCACGCCCGCCCCGGCGGCGGCCTTGCTGGGCCATCGGTGGCGACCCACGTTCCTGCTTCGGTCTTGCTCCATCGTCTTCTCCTGGAGTGGAAGGCGCGTTCCTCGGACGGGAAAGTGGTTCGGGCCGGCCGCTTTCGGGCGCACTCGTCGGCCCGAACCACTTGGGAGAGCGGTGTACCCGTTACGGTGTGACCACTCTGCCGCCGAGGGTCACGGCCAGGCGGCCGTCGGAGGCGAAGGACCAGCCGAGGGCGCCGGTCAGCGCGGAGCATCGGGAGCCGTTGGTGCCGGCCCAGAACTGGTTGGAGCTGTCGACGTTGCCGATCGTGCGGTCGTTGGTGCCACTGCTGCTGCGGCACGAGGTGTTGTTGCGGAAGACCGAGGTGCCGGCGTCGAACTGGAAGTTGCGTTCGGTGTTGTCGATGCTGATGTTGTTCGAGATCGTCATCGCGCCGGGGTTGCTGTTGTAGGTGAAGCCGTGCTTGCCGTTGCGGAAGGCGATGCTGCGCCGGACGACGTGGTTGACGGCGATGTCGTCGCCGCCGAGCTTGTAGCCGTTGCGGTCGCCGTTGCCGGCCTGGCCGCCGTTGCTGAGGGTCCCGTTGTTGTAGGCCAGGGAGTCCTCGATGGTGACTACGCCGATCGGGCCGGTGTCCGGCTTGGTGTAGAGGTCCCAGCCGTCGTCGATGTTGTTGTGTGACACGGCGTAGCGGAAGACGTTGCCGGGGCCGGAGGTGAGCTTCGCGGCGAATCCGTCCGCGTCCTCGCCGTCGGAGTCGGCGTTGTCGTGCGACTCCGCGCTCAGCACGAGGTTGTTGGCCGGCCATTGGCTGTTGGGCGTGTCCGAGGCGATCCGGGAGATCTGCAGCCCCGAGTCGCGGTTGAAGCGGGTCACCGTGCGCTCGAAGATGTTGTTGCTGCCGCCGACGAAGATCCCGTTGTCGCCGGCCCGCTCGACGATGATGCCGTAGACGTGCCAGTACGAACCGTTGACGGCGAGCCCGCGGTTCGCCGGGTCCTCGGCCTGGGCGGAGAAGTTCAGCACCGGGGTCTCGCCGGGGTAGGCGGACAGCTTCTTGCGGGCGCTGGCGGTGCCGTTGTTGCCCGGCGCGATGGTGATCGTCTGCGCGGAGTTGTAGGTGCCGCCGCGCGCGTAGATCGTGCCGCCGGCGGCGATGCGGGTGATCGCCGAGGCGAGCGTCGTCGGGGCGGCCTGGGTTCCGGCCGCGCTCGCGCTGCCGTTCGGCGCCACGTACAGCGCGTTGCCCGCCGGTGGTGGTGTGCTTCCCGACTCCGCGTCGAGGTAGTCGAGGTTCGCCAGGCCGGCGGCGTTGGTGGGGTTGAACCGGATGGTGTTGCTGCCCGAGTTCAGGGTCACGGTCAACGTCTTGGTGACCCAGGTGTCCCACGTGCCCGTGCCTTCGAACGGCACCGACTGCACGGTCGTGCCGTTGACGATCAGGTCGGTGGGACGGCTGGCGGTGGTGCCGTTGGCGAACCGCACCCCCAGCGTCGCCGTGCCAGCCGCGGCGGCGTTCACCGTGAACTGGGCATAGGCGCCCGTCGCGTTGGTGGCATTGCAGAAGCCCGAACCGGAGAAACCGGACCAGTTGCTGTCAATCGTGCCGGTGCAGACCGCGGGGGAGGACTCCGCCTCGTAGCGGGTGGGCGCGGCGACCGCCGGCCCGGCGGTCAACACTCCCGCCGCGCCCGCTACCAGGACGGTGCCGGCGACGAGAAACTTCGATCTCATCAATTGTCTCCAAGACTGTGAGCGCGGCGCTGACACTGCCTGCTGCCCGAACACCGCATACGGCTTCGTGTTCCGCGACCCCGGGTCGGCCCAAGGTTGAAACATCGACGTAACTCTATGGTAAGGAAAGCGCTTTCCTGACCACAAGAGTTAACGTGTGCAGGTTTGTTGCAGGCCGGAGGGCCCATGACCAGGTGTCCTCCGGACTCGGTAGCCTGTCGGAATGGCTGACTGGCGTCGATGGCTTGGCTGGCGATCCGACCGCTCGGACGTTGCGGCGTTGTTACGCGACGGCGATCGGTGGGAAAAGCGCGGCAGGCTCTCCGCAGCGGAGGACGCCTATCGTCGGGCGGACGCGGCGGGCAGCGCGGAGGGCGCGTCCTGCCTTGGCGTCCTGCTCTTTGAGCGCGGCGAGATCGACGCGGCGCGTGCGGCGTTGGTCCGGTCCGACGAGCGGGGCAGCGCGACGGGCGCGTTCCGGCTCGGGTTTCTGTTGGAGGAGATCGGGCAGCCAGCGGAGGCGGAGGGGGCCTACCGGCGGGCGGTCGATCGGGGCAGCGCCGATGCTGCGGGCAACTTGGCGACGATGCTGCGGCGGCGCGGCGATCAGGCCGGCGCGGACGCGGTCGCCGCACGGTTGGCCGAGGTCACCGGCCAGGTCAGCGTGGATGCCGTCCTCGCCGAGGCCGTCGGCTCGGGCGTCCCCACGGTGCGGGTGGACAGCGCCGACGAGCTGTCGATCGCGCTGGCGACGCAGGAACAGCGGAAGGGCCGGACTGACCGCGCGGAGCAGATCCTTCGCGAGGTCGTGGCCGGCGGCCGGCCCGCGCGCGGCTTGGCCGCGTTGAACCTCGGCATTCTCCTGGAGCAGCGCGGCGACGTGGCCGGCGCCCGCCACGCGTACGGGAGCGCGCTCGCCTCCGGGGATGCGTCCGCGGCCGGGGCGGCCGGGCTCAATCTCGGCCTGATCGCCGTCACCGACGGAGATTTCGTCGCGGCCGAGAGGCTGTTTCGGGTCGCGGCCGAGTCGGACCACCCGGAAGCCCGCGTCGCCGGGGCACTCAACCTCGCCGGGGCGCTCGTCCTCAAGGGCGCCGACGCCGAGGCGCGGCAGTACTACCGCCGGGTGGTCGACTCCGCCCATCCGGAATACGCGCCACAGGCCGCAGCGAGGCTGGCGAGCCTGCCTCCGCGCTTCACCGAAGGCCAATCCTGACTGGGTGGAAAGAATGATCGCGGTGCGCTGCCCAACGGGTTCATCGGGTGGTGGTCAGCATCCCGGCGATGGTCGCGGCTTCGCGGGTTTGTAGCCGCCACACGATCCGCCCGGACCGGTCATGGTCGAACGCGCCGACGTCAGTGGTGATGCGTAGCCGGTCTCTGTGATCGACCGACACCTCGACGGCGTGCCACAGCGGGTGAACGAATGGCATGTCGACGCGTTTGGCTCCGGCCGCCCACACCAGGAGCCGGCGTTGGGAGACCGCGACTGCGCCTCTGATGCCGATCGTGCGGCGGTAGATTCGTTGTCCTGGCGCCCGGTAGCGACGGTAGATCATCGAGCCGACCAGGTCCTCGGTGAGGACGCGGAGCCCCTCGGCGGTGAGCTGGTCCCTCACCTCGGCCGGCAGGTGCCCGGGTCCCGTGCGGGCTGTGGCCGGTGGCGGGGGGTGCGGCAGCGGCAGGTCGATGAACAACGGGCGGAGGTCCGCATAGGTCCGGGCCTGCGTCGCCGCGTTGACCCGTCGCTCGTATTCGTCGAGCTCCAGGCGCCCTGCCGCGAGATGCTCGCCGATTGCGGCAACCGCGGCATCTCGTTCCGCTGCGCTGATGCGCAGACCGTCGGGGTCGACAGGACTGGACACGCACCAACGATAGCGGCCCGCCGTTCTCGGCGCGGAGCCCGCTCAAGCGCACTTATGGCCCACTCAGGTGTCCAGGTTCATGAAGACACCTTTGAGCTCGGTGTAGGCATCGATGGCCGCGGGGCCCATCTCGCGTCCGATGCCGCTGGACTTGAAGCCGCCCCAGGGGCCCGAGGCGTCGGGCACGTGCAACATGTTGACGAAGACGGCACCGGCGCGGACGGCCGCGGCGAGCCGGTGTGCCGTGCTCAGATCCCGGGTCCAGACCGACGCGGCGAGGCCGTAGTCGGTGTCGTTGGCGCGGGCCACGAGCTCGTCGGCGTCGGAGTAGGTGAGGACGGGAATGACCGGACCGAAGATCTCCTCGCGGGCCAGGGCCATGTCGTCACGGACGTCGGTGAAGACGGTCGGCTCGTAGAAGAAGCCGTCGCTGAGGTCGCCCCCGCCGCGCCGTCCGCCGGTCACGAGCCGGGCGCCCTCGGCGATGCCGCGGCGCACGCTGCGGTCGACGCGGTTCAGGTGCTCCTGGGTGACCAGCGGCCCGAGATCGGTGCCGGGGGACAGGCCCGGCCCGAGCCGGAGGCCGGCGGCCAGGGCGGCGGTCTTCGCGACGAACTCGTCGGCGCGTGCCTCGTCGACGTAGAAGCGTGAGTAGGCCGCGCAGACCTGTCCGCTGTTGAACAGGGCACCGTGGACGGCGCCGCGCACGGCGGCATCGATGTCGGCGTCCCGGGCGACGATCATCGGGGCCTTGCCGCCCAGCTCCAGCGTCGTGCGCTTGAGGTCGTCGGCACTCACGCGCAGGATCTCCCGGCCCACGGTGGTCGATCCGGTGAACGACACCTTGTGTACGCCGCGGTGGCGGGCCAGCGCGCGGCCGACCTCCGGGCCCCCGGTGACGAGGTTGATCACGCCGGGCGGGAAGCCGGCCTCCAGGCACAGCTCCACGAGGCGGATCGTGGTCAGCGGCGTCTGCTCGGCCGGCTTGACGACGACCGAGTTGCCGCAGGCCAGCGCGGGTGCCAGCTTCCAGGCGGCGATCATCATCGGGAAGTTCCAGGGCAGGATGAGGGCGCACACGCCGACGGGTTCGCGTCGCGTGTAGTGGAAGACGTCGGGGTTGGCGACCGGGCCGGCGCTGCCCTGGATCTTCGTGGCCCACCCGGCGAAGTACCGGAAGTGCTCCGCGGTGGCCGCGACGGTGACCTCGCGTGCGACGCCGAGCGGCTGGCCGTTGTCCAGGGTCTCCAGGCGCGCCAGTTCGTCGGCGTTGGCCTCGACCAGGTCGGCGACCCGCCAGAGCAGCTTGGCCAGTTCCGGCTTCGGCAGGTTCGCCCAGGCCGGGTCCGCCATCGCGGCGCCGGCCGCCCGCACCGCCTCGTCCACGTCGCTGTCGGAGGCGGTCGCGACGTCGGCCAGGATCCGGCCGTTCGCGGGGTCGCGGGTCTCGAAGGTCGCGGCGCCGGAACCGGGTCGCCAGTCGCGCCCGATGAGAAGTGCCGTGCCCGGGGCCGGGGCATCCCCGTGGGGGGCCTCGCCGGTCACTGGCCCGGATGGGAATCCGCCGGATCGGTGCCGCACCGTCGTGGACATCGCGTGGACCTTCCGCTCTTCGCCAGGCGCGCGGTGGTGGCGCCGCCTTTGGAGTCTGCGGCCCGGTGTGCGGGTCACGCTTGTCCCTGGGGGGACTGAGCTTGTCTGTGGGGCATCGACCGCGTGACGGCGACAGCTCTGGTGCGGGGCGGCATTGTAGGTTACGTTCCCGACAGCCCGTCGACACGACCATGGGAGTCTCGTGTCAACTCTGTTACGCACCACCGAGGTGAGCCCGGCCGACCGAGCCGACTACTGGCGTGCGGCGGCATCGAAGTCGTTCGTCGACCTGAGTTTCAGCGTCCCCGAGCCCGTCAAGTTCTGTGGCGAGATCATCACTGAGTGCATCGGGGATGTGACGGTCAGCCGGGTGACGGCCGGAGCCCACACGGCCGAGCGCACCGAGCGCCACATCGCCCGCGCGCACGATGACGGCTACTACAAGCTCAGCATGCCTGTGCGGGGATATGTCCTGATCAGCCAGGACGGGCGCGAGGCGCCGCTGCTCCCCGGCGACCTGGCGATCTATGACACGAGCCGCCCGTACCACGTGTCCTTCGACGACACCTGCCGGATGCTGGTCCTGATGTTTCCGCATCGCGACCTGCGGTTGTCGCAGCGGGCGATGGGAGACCTCACCGCGCGGCGGGTGTCGGGACGCCAGGGCATCGGCGGTCTCATCGCTCCGCTGCTGGTCAACCTGGTCTCCCAGATCGAGGAGCTGGGTGCCTTCACGGTGCCCAGGCTGGCCGACAATCTCGTCGACCTGCTCACCACCCTGTACGCGGAGCAGCTCGGCGAGGCCGCCCGGCCGACCGACGCGATGCAGGTCCTGCTCCAGAAGATCAAGTCCTTCATCGGGGCGCACCTGGACGACGCGGACCTCACGCCCGACGTGATCGCCTCGGCCTGCCACGTCTCGACCGGCTACCTGCACAAGCTCTTCCGGGCGTCCGGCACGTCGGTGGGCCGCTTCATCCGGGACCGTCGTCTCGAACAGTGCCGCCGGGATCTGCTCGACCCGGGCCAGGGCGGCACGGCCGTCAGCGCCATCGGGGCGCACTGGGGCTTCCTCGACGCGGCGCACTTCAGCCGCACGTTCAAGGCGACGTACGGCGTCTCGCCGCGCGAGTATCGGCTGAGCCGCGACTCCTTCGGGCACGTCGAGATGGCAGCGACCGCGGACCGGGCCGCCCCCGGTCGCTGACCGGCCGGGGACGGCCCGGTCCTCACGCCGCGGCGTTCATCTCCTCCAGCAACGTATGGCGGTTGAGGTCGCCACCGGCGAGTTCGGCGACGACCTGGCCACGCCGGAAGACCACGACCCGGTCGCACAGCGACACCAGTTCGTCGAGATCGGTCGAGCAGATCACCGTCACGCGCCGGGTGCCGGCCGAGCGGATGAGGCCGTGCATCTCGGCCTTGGAACCGACGTCGACACCCCGGGTGGGATCGTCGAGGAGCAGGACGAACGGCGCCGCCTCCAGCCACTTGGCGAGCACCACCTTCTGCTGGTTTCCACCGGAGAGCATGCCGGCCTGCTGCTCCACCCCCGAGGTCCTGATCCCGAGCTCCTCGGTCTGCCGCCGGGCCCGCTCGCGCAGCAACGGCCTGCGGATCACGGCGCCGTCCCGGGCGAGCGCGACCGAGCGCACCTGGGAGATGTTCGTCCAGATGGGCTTGTCGGGCATGAGCCCGAACTGCCGGTCGCCGGAGACGAGCGCGATCCCGCTGCGGACGGCGGCGCGCAGGCTCTTCGGGGGACGGCGTACCGGCCCCGGATCACCGGAGCCCGTGGGAAGGCGCAGCTCGCCGCCGGCGGCGGGATGCCCGCCGGAGAGGACCCGCAACAGCTCGCGGTGCCCCGCGCCGACGACACCGGCGAGGCCGACGATCTCGCCCCGCCGGGCGCGGACGGTGACGCCGTGCAGGACGCCGGGTACGGCGATGTCCTCGGCCAGCAACCCGTCCTGCGGGGCCGGCCCGGCGCCGTCCCGCACTGTCCGCCCGGCGGCGTGCGCCGTCGCCGGCGTGCGGTCACCGAGCATCGCGGCGACGATCCGGTTGACGCTCATGTCGTCGCGGCGGGCGGCGGACACGACGACGGCGCCGTCGCGGAGCACGGTCACCTCGTCGCTGACGGCCATCACCTCCTCGAGGATGTGGCTGACGAACACCACGCCGACCCGGCGGTCCCGCAGCACCCGGAGCACCCGCAGCAGCCGGGCCGAACCGGCGTCGTCGAGCGCCGACGTGGGCTCGTCCAGGACCAGCACCCGCGGGTTGGTGAGCAGCGCCTTGGCGATCTCCACGAGCTGGCGCTGCGCCAGCGTCAGGGCGCCGACGGGTGCGCGCGGCGAGACGTGCAGGCCCAGCTCGGCGAGCACCGGTTCGGCCTGCGCGGTCATGGCCGCACGGTCGAGCAGGCCCCGCCGCAGGATCTCCCGCTTGGTGAAGAGGTTGGCGAGCACGTCGAGGTCGGGGAAGAGGTTGAGCTCCTGGGAGACCACCGCCACGCCGTGGCGGGCCGCGTCCGCGGTGTCCCGGAACTGGGCGGGGGTGCCGTGGAGCAGGATCCGGCCCGCGTCCTGCCGGACGGCGCCGGTGAGGATCTTGACCAGCGTCGATTTGCCGGCGCCGTTCTCCCCGAGCAGGGCGTGCACCGTGCCGGGGGCGACCCGCAGGTCGCACCCCCGCAGCGCGGTGACGCCGCCGTAGGACTTGCTGATCCCGGCGGCCTCGATGACGTGCACGGCTAGTTCGCCTCGGACAGCGGCTTGATCGGCGGGTTCGCCAGCTGCTTGGCGATCTCCGCCTGGAAGTACGCGGTCCGGCTCTCCGGGCTCGCCTGGCGCTTCGCGATGCTTTCCACGTTGGACTTGTCCACGAGCAGGTTGCCCGAGTTCCACCAGCCCTCCGGTACCGGCGTACAGGTGCGCTTGGACTGGATCAGCAGGTGCAGCGCGACGTACCCCTTCATCCAGTGCTCCGGGGAGGAGAGGGCGAAGACCGAGCCGGACTGGACCGCGGCCACGGCCTCGGGAGGCAGATCGGCCGAGCCGGCCAGGAACGTCCTGCCGGTCTGCTTCTTGATGAGCGGGAGCGAGACACCGTCCTGCCCGCCGACCCCGATGAAGGCGGCCGCCTCGGGATGGGCCTGCGACAGGCTCTTCCAGGCGTTGTAGTTCTCGGTGGGCTGCGACTTGGCGTCGAAGGGCCCGCTGACCTTCATGCCGGGCAGCTTGCTCTTGATCACCGATTGCACCCCGTCGAGGCGTTGCACCAGCAGCGGCAGCGACGGGATGTCGTTGCCGAGCACGACCTCCCCGCTCGCCGGGGGATTCTGCTTGACGAACGCCTCGCCGAGCAGCACGCCGAGCGCCGTGTTGCTGTTACCGATGTACGTCTTGACCGAGGTGCCGGCGGGCGGCGCCGCGTCCACCGCGATCACGGGCGTCTTGTCGGACGTCGCCTCGTTGAGGGGCCGGACGAACAGGTCCGGGGTGACGGTCTGGTATGCGATGCCGTCGGTGGCCGTCTTCGACGCCGCCTGGAACAGCGCCACCGCCTTGGGCCCGTCGACGCTGGTCGGGGCGACCTCGTTCAGTTTGACGTTGCCGTCGGCGTCCGCGGCGGCCTTGGCGCCCAGCGCCATCTCCTGGAACGGGTTCTGATCCGTCGCGGCGTAGACGAACGCCAGGTTCAGCTTGCTCGTCGCGGTCTCGCAACCCCCGCTCCCGGCCGTCGTCGAGTCGCCCGAGCTGCAGGAGGTCAGCGCGAGCAGCCCAGCTGTCAGGAAGGCACCCAGGCGCGTCGCGTTGTCTGTCTTCATCGAGAATCCCCTTAGGTTGATCAGTGCCGGATGGCGGCTTCCCTGCGGCGCCGCACCAGGCTGTCGACGCCGACAGCCACGAGAATCACCAGGCCGGTCGCGAAGGCGCTCCAGTTGGCGGGAATGCTGAAGTAGGTCAGGCCGGAGGCGACGACGTTGAGCAGGATCGCGCCGCAGACCGCGCCGATGACCGTCGCCGTCCCGCCGCGCAGCGGGGTTCCCCCGATGACGGCGGCGGCGATCGCCTGCAGCTCGAAACCCGTGCCGATGGTGGGGTCGCCGGAGGTGAAGTAGGCCAGGCCCAGACACCCGCCGACCCCGGCCAGCGCGCCGACCAGCACCAGGACCTGCATGCGGACGCGGGCCACCGAGATGCCCGCGAACGCGGCCGCCTCGGGGTTGGAACCGATGGCGAGCACGCGATAGCCGAACGGGGTGTGGTGCAGCACCACCCACAGCACGAGCGCGACCACGACCAGCACGATGACGCTGACCGGCAGGCCGCCGACCTCCCCGCCCAGGACCGTGAAGAACGAGTTCTCCACGGTCAGGCCGACGACCTGCTGGCCGCCGGTCAGGGCGATGGCCAACCCCCGGAACACCGAGAGGGTCGCCAAGGTCGCGACGATGGTCGGTATCCGGATGTAGGTCACCACGGCCGCGTTCACCAGGCCCAGCACCGCACCCGCCGCGACCCCGATCCCGGCGGCGAGCCAGGTGTTCACACCGTGGGAGATGAGCAGGCCGGTGGCGATGAGGCAGAGACCGAACTGCGAGCCCACCGACAGGTCGATCTCGCGCATCGCGACCAGGTACGACATGCCGACCGCGAGGAGGCCGACGTAGGTCGACGCCTGCAGGATGTCGAGCAGCTGGTTGGGCTTGAGGAAGGTGGGGTGCGCGGCGCCCACGATGCCCACGAGCAACACGGTGGCGAGCACCACGCTCGCCGCCGGCGCCTGCAGGGCACGCCGCAGGACCCCGGCGCGCCGGCCGGGCCGGTCGCCGCCGGCCGGCGACTGCTGTGTCGGTGCCCCGGCGGTCGGAGCCGCCGTCGAGGTGCTGTCTGTGCTCACGCCGACCTCGCCGTCTGAGGGTATGAAGCGGATCGCCGTCAGCGTCTGCGATGAGCCGGTCCCGGCGCTTGACTGTGCCTACCCAGGGCTTGTCGGCCAGTGCCCGGCTGCCGTCCGGGCATCGCCCGGCGCGGGGCGGACTTCCTAGTCTCGGCCTCGGTGAAAGGGATGGTGGACATGGGACAGAACCCACGCTCCGGACGCTTCGCGGGGCGGACCGCCCTGGTGACAGGGGCCGGTACCGGCATCGGCGCGGCCGTCTGCCGGCGCATCGCCGACGAGGGCGGCAACATCGTGCTCACCGGCCGCCGGGAAGGACCGCTGAAGGAGGTCGCTGCCACACTGGCCGCCCCGGCGATCGTGGTCCCGGCCGACGCGGCGGTGGCCGAGCAGGTCGACGGCGTGCTCTCCGCCGCCGTCGAAGCCTTCGGCTCGCTGGACGTGCTGATCGCGAACGCCGGCGGTCACGTGCCCGGCGCAGCCGCGGACGTCGACGATGACTCCTGGCGCTACAGCATCCACGCCAACCTCGACAGCGCCTTCGTCACCGCCCGGGCGGCGCTGCCACACCTCATGCGCTCCCGGGGGAACCATCGTCGTGGTCTCGTCGATCGCGGGGCTGTTCGCCGGCCCCGGAGTCGCCGGCTACGTGACCACCAAGCACGCCCTGATCGGGTTGACCCGCTCGCTGGCCCGCGACTACGGGCGCTTCGGCGTCCGGGCGAACGCCGTGTGCCCGGGGTGGGTGCGCACCGCGATGGCGGACGAGCAGATGGACGACCTCGGCCGCAAGCTGGGCCTCGGCCGCGACGAGGCCTACGCCCTGGTCGCCAAGGACACCCCGTTGGCCAGGGTCGCCGAGCCCGCCGAGATCGCCGCCGTCATCGCGTTCCTCGCCTCGCCCGAGGCGTCGGCGATGACGGGCTCGGTCGTGGTCGCCGACTGCGGGGCCGGCTCGGTCGACCTGCCCACTCTCGCCTTCTCCGACCTCGCATCCGCCGACTGAGGGACGACACATGAACGAGACGATCAGCGCCGCGCCCTGGTCCGGCGAGGCCAAGCCGGACGACTGGAAGGGCATGGACGACTTCGCCCGCGGCATCGACGGCAACCGCGCTCCCGGTACGGCCGCCCTGGCGGGCACCACGCTCTCGGTGGAGGCCGACGGCGGTGGCCGGCTCGAGCTCGCCTTCGTCTCGGCCGACCGGGTCCGCTGGGCCGAGGAAGGCGGCTGCGAAGGGCAGTCTTCAGTCCACTCAAGGGCGGTGGCGGGGCGGTCGGACGGGGACTGGTACGAGGCGGTCGAGGTGCGGCCCGGGGTCTTCTTCGTGACCCTGACCTTCGCCGCGGAACCGCTGCGGGCGTCGGTGCTCGTGGTCGACGTCGGCCAGGGCCGGGCGCTGACGATCGAGTCGCACATCGCCCCGCGACCCACGCCCGGCCGGCCCCGGGTCAGCCAGAACTTCCTGCCCGGCACCGTCGCGGGGACACCGGCGCTGGGGAGTCCCGCCGCGCCGACCCGGGACCTGATCGGCTGGCGGGCCCTCTACCGCTACAGCCCGAACCACCTGTACGAGCACATCTATCTGAGCAGCGAGCGGTATGCGTGGCAGTGCCTGGTCGGTGAGCAGCGCGGGCACGGCGACGTCGACCTCGCCAGCACCTGGGCGCTCGGCGACGGCCTCTACGTGTTCACGTTCCGCGAGTTCCTCATCCCGGTGGCCGCGACCTGGCTCTACGACCTGCACGCGATGCGCACGACCGGTGTCTTCTTCGGACTGGGCGCCCAAGGGGCGGCGCAGTGCGCACCCGGGGGCGCCATCATCACCGAACTGGGCCGCGTGAGCTACCCCGACGAGCAGCCGATATGACCGCTGTGCTGGTCGTGGGCGCGGGCACCGCCGGCTGCACGCTCGCCCGCCGGCTGGTCGACGCCGGCCGTTCCGTCGTCCTGCTGGAAGCGGGGGACGGGACCGTCCCCGAGGCGGTCACCGACCCGGTTCGCATGCATGAGCTGTGGGACAGCCCGGCGGACTGGGGTTTCCGCACCGTGCCGCAGAGATTCGCGCACGACCGTCGCCTGCACCTTCCCCGGGGAAAGGTGGTCGGCGGGTCGCACGCCCTGAACGCCATGATCTGGGTCCGCGGCAATCCGGTCGACTACGACACCTGGGCCTACCTGGGCAACACCGACTGGTCGTGGGCCCGGGTCCAGCCCGTCTTCGAGCGCGTCGAGAAGACGCAGGACGTCGTGACCTCCTACCAGCCACACCCGGTGCACCGATCCATCGTCGAGGCCGCCGTGGAGTACGGGCTGCCCTACAACGCCGACTACAACGGTGAGACGCAGGACGGTGTCTCCTACGTGCAGCTCACCGTCCGGGACGGGCGGCGGCTGATGACCGCCGACGCGTACCTGGGCCCGGTGCTGCGGGACCCGCTGTTGTCGCTGGTGCCGTCGGCGAGGGTGCGCCGCCTGCTGTTCGACGGGACCCGGTGCACCGGTGCCGAGTACGAAAAGGACGGTCAGGTTCGCACCGTCACCGCCGACCGGACGGTGCTGTGCGCCGGGGCGTTCGGCTCGCCGGTCCTGCTCCAGCGCTCGGGCATCGGCGACGCCGACCACCTGCGGGCGCTGGGCCTGCCCGTCGTGGCGCCGCTGCGTGGCGTGGGCCGGAACCTGCAGGACCACTGGCTCGTCCCGATCGTGCTGGAAGTCGACCGGCCGGTCACGCCGGTGGCCGGCCTCCCGGCGTGCCAGAGCCAGCTGTTCTGGCGCAGCCGCGCCGGCCTCCCCGTACCCGATCTGCAGCCCTTGATGTTCGGCGCCCCGCTGGTGACGGGCTGGATGCAGCCGCCCGAGCACGGCATCACCTTGATGGCCGGCATCGTGCGCCCGGCCAGCCGGGGCACCGTGCGGTTGACGTCCGCGGATCCGTCGGCGGATCCGGTCGCCGCGGCCGACATCGACCCCCGGGTGCTCAGCGCCGATGCCGATGTCGACGCGATGGCCGCGGCCGTGCGGCTGTGCCGCGAGATCGCCGCGCAGCCGGCGCTGCGGGCGGGGTGGGGGGCTCGCGAGGTATACCCGGCGTCGCTGGCCACCACGACGGATCTGCTGCGCGACTACATCCGCGAGACCGTCGTGACCTACCACCATCCGGCGGGCACGTGCGCGATGGGAGCGAACGAGGACTCCGTGGTCGACCAGCGGCTGCGGGTGCACGGCGTGGACGGCCTGTGGGTGGCCGACGCCTCGGTGATGCCGACGGTCACCACGGGCAACACGAACGCGCCGGTCGTGATGATCGCCGAGCGCGCCGCCGACCTGCTGCTCACCGGCGCGGCGTCGTGAACGCCCGGCACCCGCTGGGCCTGGCGCCGTCGAAGATCATCGCGGTCCACCTGAACTACCGGAGCAGGGCGGCCGAGCGCGGCAGAACCCCGTCGGCGCCGTCCTATTTCCTCAAGCCGCCCTCGTCGCTCTCCTGCCACGACGCCGTGATCGAGCGGCCCGCCGGCTGCCGCCTGATGGCGTTCGAGGGCGAGATCGCGCTGGTCATCGGCCGGGCCGCGCGCGGCGTCCGGCCCGAGCAGGCGATGGCGCACGTACGGTGGATCACGGCCGCCAACGACGCCGGCGTGTACGACCTGCGCTACGCGGACCGCGGGTCCAATCTCCGCTCCAAGGGGGCGGACGGCTTCACCCCGGTCGGACCGGTGCTGCTGGATCCGGCGTCCGTCGATCTGTCGAACCTGCGGCTGCGCACCTGGGTCAACGGCACCCCGGTCCAGGACGCCAGCACGGCCGAGCTGATCTTCCCGTTCGACCAGCTCATCGCCGACCTCTCCCGGCTGATGACGCTCGAGGCGGGCGACATCATCCTGACCGGGACGCCCGCGGGCGCCTCGGTGGTGGAGCCGGGCGACGTCGTCGAGGTCGAGCTCGGTACGACCGGCCGGCTGGCCAACCCGATCGTCGACGCCCCGGCTCCGCTGGCCCCGTACGGCGCCATGCCCCGGTTCACCGAGGCGGACCGGGCCGACGCCTACGGCGGCGTGTCCGACGAGGCACGCCCGCGGCACCTGGACGCGCGGACCGCGGCGCTGCTGAACGGCGTCTCCACCGCCACACTGTCGTCGGTGCTGCGCAAGCGCGGCCTGGAGCACATGTTCATCGAGGGCGTCCGGCCTGCGCGTCCCGGCCTGCGCCTGCTCGGCACCGCGCACACGCTGGAATACCTGCCGCTGCGCGAGGACCTCTTCGCCGCCCGGGGCGGTGGGATGAACGCGCAGAAGCGCGCCGTCGAGGAGATCGGGCCCGGCCAGGTGCTCGTGATCGGGGCCCGCGGCGAGGCGGGCTCGGGGACGATCGGCGACATTCTCGCGCTGCGGGCGCTGCGCCGCGGCGCGACCGGCATCGTCACCGACGGCGGCCTCCGCGACAGCCCGTCCTTCGCCGCGTTGGACCTGCCCACCTATCACGGCCCCGCCCATGCCGCGGTGCTCGGCCGGCGGCACGTGCCGTGGGCCGTCGGGGTGGCGGTCGCCTGCGGCGGCGTCCTGGTGGAGCCGGGCGACGTCCTGGTCGGCGACGGCGAGGGCGTCATCGTCATCCCTCCCGGCATCGCCGCGGATGTCGCGGTCGAGGCGGCGGAACAGGAGCGCCAGGAACGGTTCATCTACGCCCAGGTCGCGGCCGGAGCGCCGATCGAGGGCCTGTACCCGCTGGGACCCGCCCGCAAGGCGGAGTACCAGGCCTGGAGCGCGGCCCTGAAGGAGGAATCGCCGTGAAGTTCCGCTCGGACCCGTCGTCGGTGCGGGGCGCGTTCA
This sequence comes from Actinoplanes sp. ATCC 53533, assembly GCF_003947245.1. NCBI lineage: Bacteria > Bacillati > Actinomycetota > Actinomycetes > Micromonosporales > Micromonosporaceae > Actinoplanes > Actinoplanes sp. ATCC 53533. The sequence continues at coordinate 127,684 of NZ_QHHV01000059.1, forward strand.
GCGCCCTCGTCACCCCGTTCACCCCCACCGGCGAGGTCGACCACGACAGCCTCACCGCCCTGACGCGCTGGCAGCTGGAATCCGGCAGCCACGGCGTCTCGATCGGCGGCTCCACCGGCGAGCCCAGCGCCCAGTCGGTGGCCGAGCGGATCGCCGCCATGCGCACGACGGCGCGGGCCGTCGACGACCGGGCGCCGTTCCTGCCGGGCACCGGCACCGCCAAGCTGGACGAGACCCTCGAACTCACCGCGGCCGCCCGCGACCTCGGCGCCGATCTCTGCCTGGTCATCACGCCGTACTACGCGCGCCCCACCCAGGAGGGTCTGTATCGCTGGTACTCCACGATCTGTGCGGAGTTCCCCGACCTGCCGATCGTCGCCTACAACGTCCCGGTCCGGACGGCGGTGGAGATCGATCCGCAGACCCTCGCGCGGCTGCGGCGCGACCACGACAACTTCGTCGGGGTCAAGGAGACGACCAAGGACTTCGAGCACTTCTCGCACGTGCTCCACCAGTGTGGCCGCGACTTCCTCGTCTGGTCGGGCATCGAGCTGCTGTGCCTGCCGCTGCTGGCGCTGGGCGGCAGCGGCTTCATCAGCGCGCTCAGCAACATCGCCCCCGCCGCCACCGCGCGGATGTACGACCGGTGGGCCGGCGGCGACCACGAGGGCGCCCGCGACCTGCACTACGCGCTGCACCCCCTGGTGTCGCTGCTGTTCGTCGAGACCAATCCGGCGCCGGCCAAGTACGTGCTGCGGCAGTGGGAGCGCATCGCGTCCGCCCACGTCCGGGAGCCGCTGGCGCCGGTGAGCGAGGCCGGCGTGCGACGGATCCGTTCCCTGCTCGCCGACGCGGCCGGGCTCATCGATCCGGGGACCGGAGTCCCCCTCCCGAGAGGAGAACGCGCGTGACGCGTCCCGACGGCCTGCCCGGGCAGATCCCGCACTTCATCGGCGGCAAGCAGGTGCCCAGCATCTCCGGGGCCACGTTCGACAACCTCGATCCCCTGACCAACCAGGCGTACTGCACGGTTGCCGCGGGCGAGGCCGCCGACGTGTCGGCGGCGGTGGCAGCCGCGCGGAGCGCGTTCGCCGACGGCCCGTGGGCCGGCCTGCTGCCGCGCGCGCGGGCCAGGATCCTGCACGCGATCGCGGACGCCATCGAGTCCCGCGACGAACACATCGCCCAGCTGGAGGCCTGGGACACCGGCCTGCCGATCACCCAGGCCCGGGGCCAGGCCCGCCGGGCCGCGGAGAACTTCCGCTTCTTCGCCGACCTCGTCGTCGGCCTGCACGAGGACGCCTTCCGGGTGGGCGACAGTCAGCTCAACTACGTGGTACGGCAGCCGAAGGGCGTCGCCGGCCTGATCACGCCGTGGAACACCCCGTTCATGTTGGAGACCTGGAAACTCGCACCCAGCCTCGCCTCCGGGTGCACCGTGGTGCTCAAGCCGGCCGAGTGGACGCCACTGTCCGCGAGCCTGTTGCCCGAGATCATGGCGGAGGCGGGGGTGCCCGACGGCGTCTTCAACATCGTCCAGGGCATCGGCGAGGATGCGGGAGCGGCACTCGTGGCGCACCCCGACGTCCCCCTGATCTCGTTCACCGGGGAGACCACCACCGGCCGGATCATCATGCGCAGTGCCGCCGACCACCTCAAGTCGCTGTCGATGGAGCTCGGCGGCAAGTCGCCCTGCGTGGTGTTCGCCGACGCCGACCTGGAACGGGCCCTGGACGGCGCCGTCTTCGGGGTCTTCTCGCTCAACGGCGAGCGCTGTACCGCGGGCTCCCGGATCCTCGTCGAGCGGTCCATCTACGACGAGTTCGTGGCCCGGCTCGCCGAGCGCGCGCAGCGCGTCACGGTCGGGCCGCCGAGCGACCCGGCGACCCAGATCGGCGCCCTGGTGCACCGCGAGCACTACGAACGGGTGCTGGCCTACGTCGCCATCGGGCAGGCCGAGGGCGCCCGGCTCGTGGCCGGGGGCCGCCGGCCCCAGCACCTCACCGAGGGGAACTTCCTCGGCGCGACGGTCTTCGCCGACGTCGAGCCCGAGATGCGGATCTTCCAGGAGGAGATCTTCGGCCCGGTGGTGTGCGTGACGCCGTTCACCGACGAGGCCGAGGCCGTCGCGCTGGCCAACGACACCAAGTACGGCCTCGCCGCGTACGTCTGGACCGGCGACCTCAAGCGCGGCCACCGGGTCGCGCGCGCCATCCAGTCCGGGATGGCCTGGCTCAACAGCCACAACGTGCGGGACCTGCGCACACCGTTCGGCGGCATCAAGGCCAGCGGCCTGGGCCACGAGGGCGGGCACCACAGCATCGACTTCTACACCGACCAGCGCGTGATCCACGTCGCCGTCGGCGACCCCGGGACGCCCCGGTTCGGTGTGTCCACCGCTAGCTGAAGGAGGTTTCATGTCCGAGATCCAGGCGCCCGACATCGTCCGCGCCGCCTACGCCGAACTGGTGGTCACCGACCTCGCCGCCAGCCGCTGGTTCTGGGTCGACATGCTGGGCTTCGTCGTCACCGTCGAGCAGGACGACGCCCTGTACCTGCGCGGCCACGACGAACTGACCCACCACAGCCTGGTACTCCGCGCCGGCGCCCGCCCCGCAGCGGCCGCCATCGCGTACCGGGTCCGCTCGGCGGCCGATCTCGACCGGGCCGAGCGGTTCTTCGGCGAGCGGGGGTGTGCCGTGCGGCGGCAGCCGGCCGGCGCCACCACCGGCGTCGGCGAGGCGGTGCGGGTCGTGGACCCGCTCGGCTTCACCGTCGAGTTCTTCTACGCCATCGACCGGGCCGAACGCCTGATCCAGCGGTATGACCTGCATCGGGGCGCACACATCGCCCGGCTGGACCACTTCAACATCGTGGTCCCGGACATCCCCGCCGCCTACGCCCACTACGAGTCCCTGGGCTTCGGCTGCTCGGAGACGATCGAGGACGAACACCAGATGTTCGCCGCCTGGATGTTCCGCAAGCAGACGGTCCACGACGTCGCCTTCACCTCGGGCGTCGGGCCGCGCCTGCACCACCTCGGCTTCGCCACCCACGAGAGCCACCACGTGCTGACGACCTGCGACATCTTCGGCGCGACCGAACAGCAGCAGCACATCGAACGCGGGCCCGGCCGGCACGGGGTGTCGAACGCCTTCTACGTCTATCTCCGTGACCCCGACGGACACCGGATCGAGGTCTACACCAGCGACTACTTCACCGGTGACCCCGACCACGAGACCTACCGATGGAGCGTGCACGACGAGCGCCGGCGCGACTACTGGGGCAACGCGGTGATCCCCTCCTGGTACGCCGAAGCCACCAACGTCCTGGACCTCGACGCCCGCGAGCAACCGTTGACGGACATGGTCGGCCAATCAGAGGTCCGGGTCGGCGCCGACGGCCTCGGCTCGATCACCACCGGCACCCAGCGGTGATCCGCCCCGGTTCGCGGGAATGCCTGACGCGTCAGATACTGTTGTGTCAGGTGAACGGCCCGCGGAAGGCGGGCTCCGCAGCGGAGAGGCACCTCCCTCATGAAGCTCGTCTACGTCTTCGACGCCTACTGCGGCTGGTCGTACGGTTTCGTACCGACCCTGGCCGAGCTGGTGCGCCGCCGCCCCGGCATCGAGGTGGAAGTGGTTTCCGGCGGTCTGTTCACCGGCTCGCGCCGGGTGCCGATCCGGGACTTCGGATACGTCGAGGGCGCCAACGCCAAGATCAGTGAGCTGACCGGGGTCACGTTCGGGCCCGGCTACGCGCGGCTGATCGCGGACGGCTCGTTCGTGATGGACTCCGCGGCCGCCGCGCGGGGCGTGGCCGCGTTGCGGCAGGTCGCGCCGGCCCGGATCGTCGAGCTGGCCGCCGCGCTGCAGCACGCGTTCTACGTCGACGGCCTGAGCCTGTCCGACCCGGCGACCTACCGCACGGTCGCCGCCGCGACCGGCCTGGACCCGGACATCGCCGTCGCCGCGTTCACCACCCCGGCCGCTGCCGTCGGCGCGCAGGACGACTTCGCCCGGGCGGCCAGGCTGGGGGTCCACAGCTTCCCCACCCTGCTGGCCGTCGACGGCGACCGCCCGTCGACCCTGGCGGTCGGTCACGCCACCGCCGACCAGATCGAGTGGCGCCTGGACGCGCTGACCACCGCTTCCTGACCGCTTTCCCGGCGGCGAACCCCTCACGAAAGGAATCATCATGAGTGTGCTCGATTTCAAGGTCATCGACCTGGACTTCCCGGTCGGCTCGAAGAACAAGACCGCCACCCTGATCACCGGCGAACAGCAGGCGTTGCTGATCGACGCCGGGTTCACCCGCGCCGACGGCCACCGCCTGGTCGCCGAGATCCTCGACTCGGGCAAGACGCTGACCACGGTCTTCATCAGCCACGCCGACCCCGACTTCTACTGGGGTGCCGAAGTGATCGCCGACGCCTTCCCGGACGCCGCGCTCGTCGCGACGCCGCTGGTGATCGAGCACATCGGCGCCGCGTACGAGGGCAAGCTCAAGGCCTGGGAATCGATCGGGGTCAACCGTCCCACCCGGCTGGTCGAGCTGACCGCGCTGACCGGCGACATCACCGTCGAGGGCCACGTGTTCGAGCTCAAGGGCGGGCACCCCGGCCTGGCCGACCGGCACTACCTGTGGCAGGCCGAGCAGCGGGCGATCGTCGGTGGGGTCCTGCTGTTCCAGGACGAGCACGTCTGGGTCGCCGACACCGCCACCCCCGCGGACCGCGCCGTCTGGATCGAGGTGCTCGACGAGATGACCGCCCTCGACCCGGCCTTCGCGGTCCCCGGCCACCGCCGGCCGGTCACCACCCTCGACGCGAGCCCGATCGCCTACACCCGTGACTACCTGACCGCGTTCGAAGCGGAGCTCGACAAGGCCGACACCGGAGCGGCGCTGACCGAGGCGCTGATCGCCCGCTATCCGCAGGCCGGGATGCTCATCGCCGCCCAGCTCGGCGCCAAGGTCGCCAAGGGCGAGATGACCTGGGGCTGACCGCACCCCGACCCCGTACCCGGTCCGGTGCCGGCCGGCCGCACGCGCCCCGGCGCCGGACCGCCCGTCCTGTCATACCGAAAGGTGACCCGCCATGAGCTCGACGACAGATTTCGACACCTCGACCGCCCCCGCCGACGTGGTACGCCGGCAGTATCTCGCCTCGGCTCGCGGCGACCTGGAGGCGCTGCGCGCGACCCTGGCCGACGACGTGGAGTGGACCGAGATGGCCGGCTTCCCCCTGGCCGGCACCTACCGCACCCCGACCGGGGTCACCTCCGCGGTCATGGAGCAACTCGGCAAGTCCTGGGACACCTGGATCGCCCACGACGACACCTACGTCGTCGACGGCGACAACGTCGTGGTCCTGGCCCGCTACACCGCCACCAACAAGGCGACCGGCAAGGACATCGACGTCCGCGTCGCCCACCACTTCATCGTCCGCGCCGGGCACATCGTCCGCTTCGAACAATTCGTCGACACCGCCAAAGTCCGCGAGGCGATGACCGGCTGACCCGGGCCCAGGTCAGCCCGGTCGGCAGGGGGTGTGGGAGGAAACGGTGGCCACTTCGTCACCTGTCGATGCGCTGGAGAGGCTGGTTTCTTGGTGATGCCGCGCGTCGCAGAACGGGGGAGGGACGCGGGGCGGCCGGCATTCGCCCCATCAGAGGAGAGACCATGCACCCTGTCCGCCGAGCTTTCGCGGCCCTGCTGGGCCTGTTGACCGTTGGCGCGTTCCTGGTCGTCAGTGGATCGCCCGCACAGGCCGCCGTCGCTTGCTCGGGCACGGTCACCTTCAGCTATGAGTATCCGGTGACCAACCCGGTGGCCGAGCTGACGATCTACTACAACAGCGCCAACGGCGGCACGAACTCCGCGTGCATGTACCACCGGGGTTCCTCGTACGGGGTTTCCGCCCGCACGTCCGTGAAGATCTCCCGCTGCGCGGAGACCTCCGGGGAGAACACGCTGCCGTGTACGGTGACCGCCTCGTCCACGGTGGACAACGGCAGCTACGCGTACTACGCGGGGCCGCGCGGGGTGACCGGCACGGCGAACAACTGCGTCTGGGCTTACGGCGAGATCGAGTGGGGTGGCACGACCTACTGGATCAACAGCGGTCGGCAGGGCTGCTGAACGACGCGTTTCCTACCGATGCGGGGGAGCCCGGGGTCTGCCGTCACGGCAGGTCCCGGGTTTCTTCGTCGGGCCCCCCGGGTTGTGCGCCGCCGCAGCCGTCGGCTAGCTTTCCGCTCATGAAAACCATTTTCGTTAACGGCGCGCTGGTGGCCGTCCTGGCGGTCACTGCCGGTTGCGGCTCGACCGGTGAGGCGGCAGGCCCGGCCTCCGGCGCCTCGCCGGCCCCGGTGGCGATCACCAACTGTGGCCTTCCGGTGACGGTCCCGGCGCCGCCGCGGCGAGCGTTGGCCATGGAACAGAACGCCACCGAGATCATGCTGACGCTGGGCCTGGCCGACCGGATGATCGGCACCAGCTACCAGACCGACCCGGTGCTGCCCGAACTCGCCGCCGCGTACGGGAAGGTGCCGGTGCTCGCGAAGCTCTACCCCGCCCGCGAGGCCGTCCTCAACGCCCGGCCGGACTTCGTGTACTCGACCTTCACCTCCGCGTACGCCTCCGACGCCGCCGGGGCCCGCAAGGACCTCGCCGGGCTCGGCGTGCCGGCCTATCTGTCCCGCTTCGCCTGCGAGGATCCCGGCACCGGCGAGCGGGCGGTGACGTTCGACGGCATCTTCGCCGAGATCACCGAGATCGCCACCGTGTTCGGCGTCGCCGACCGGGGCGCGGCGGTCGTCGCCGCGCAGCGGGCGCGCCTCGACGCCGCCAGGCAGGCGGCGCCCGGCGCCGACACGTCGCTGTTGTGGTACTACTCGGGCACCAAGACCCCGTACGTCGCCGGCGCCGGTGGCCTGCCCGCCGCGATCAGCACACAACTCGGCGTCCGCAACGCCTACGGCGACGCGAAGCAGACCTGGCCCGCCGGCAACTGGGAGGAGATCGCCGCCCGCGACCCCGACGTCATCGTGCTGGCCGACCTGACCCGCGGCGGCGACGGCGACAGCGCCCAGTCGAAGATCGACTTCCTGCGCGCGAACCCGGTGACCTCGAAGCTGGACGCCGTCCGCAACGGCCGGTTCATCACCGTCGCCGGATCGTCGATGGACCCGTCCGTGCGCAGCGTGACCGCCGTCGAGCAGGTCAGCTCCGGCCTCCAGGAGCTCGACCGATGAACGCCGACGACGCGCGGCGGCTGCTGCGCCTGTGGGATCGGCAGCAAGCCGCCTACGTCGCGCACCGCGAGGCCCGCTTCGAGGCGATGCTGGCGGTCCTGGAACTGCACGCCGGCGACGCGCCGACCGTCCTGGACCTGGCTTGCGGGCCCGGAGCCATCGCCGACCGCGTCCTCGCCGCCCTGCCGAAGGCGACCGCGATCGCCGTCGACTACGACCCCATCCTGCTGGCCATCGCCCGCGGCGCCCTCGCCGACCGTGCCGAGGTCCACGACCTCGATCTCGTGGCCGCCGGCTGGGAACGCCGCCTCGGCACCGACCGGGTCGACGCCGTCCTCAGCTCCACCGCCCTGCACTGGTTGTCACCCGCCCAGCTGCTCGACGTCTACACCGCCGCCGGCCGGCTGCTTCCGCCCGGCGGGATCCTGCTCAACGCCGACCATCTGCGCTTCGACGACCGCTCGCCGACGCTGCGCGACGTCTCCGCACGCCACGACGCACGCACCCAGCAGGCCGGGCTCGCCGCCGGCGCCCTGCGCTACGACGCCTGGTACGACGAGGCCCTGCTCGTGCCGGACCTGGCGGCGCTCGCGCCGGAGCGGGAACGGCGCTTCGCCGACCGGCCGCCCCAGCCGCCGGCACCGCTCGACTTCCACCTCGCCGCGCTGCGGGCCGCGGGCTTCTCCGAGGTCGGCACCGTCTGGCAGTACCTCGACGACTACGTCGTCTTCGCCCGCCGGTGAGACTCGCCGCCCGTTCGCCGGTTCTGCTGACGGCCACGCTGGCGCTGGGCATCAGCGTGGCCGCCGCGGTCACCATCGGCGTCGCCGACCTGTCGGTGGGCCAGGTGGTCCGGGCCCTGGCCGGGCACGCCGGGCTGCCGGTCACCCCGCTGCCGGCGCTGGCCGACAGCATCGTCTGGGACCTGCGCCTGCCGCGGGTGGCCCTGGCCGGCCTGGTCGGCGGGGGACTGGCGGTCTGCGGTGCCGTGCTGCAGGCCCTGACCCGCAACCCGCTCGCCGACCCGTACCTGTTGGGCATCTCCGCGGGCGCGTCGACCGGCGCGGTGTCCGTACTGGTCTTCGGTCTCGGCGCCGGCGCGGCGGCGCTGTCGGCCGGCGCGTTTCTCGGCAGCGTCGCGGCATTCGGTGTCGCGCTCCTGCTCGCCGGGCGGCGCTGGACGGAGCCGGCCCGGATCCTGCTCGCCGGCGTCGCGGTCGGTCAGCTGTTCTCCGCCGTGACGAGCCTGATCGTGGTCGCCGACGCCAGCGCCCAGACCACCCGCAGCATCACGTTCTGGCTGCTCGGCTCGCTGACCGGGGCATCGTGGCCGACGGTGGGGCTGTCCGCCGCCGTCGCCGCGGCCGGACTGCTCGTCTGCTGGGCGGCCGCGCCGGCACTGGACGCGTTCGCCTTCGGCGCCGACGTCGCCCAGTCGCTCGGCTTCTCGCCGGCCAAGGTGCGGGCGCTGCTGTTCGTGACCACCGCGATGATGGCCGCGGTCCTGGTCGCGGCGAGCGGCGCCATCGGCTTCGTCGGCCTGACCATTCCGCACGCCACCCGGATGCTGGTCGGCGCCCGGCACCGGCTGCTCCTGCCCGCCTGCGCGGTCACCGGCGCGACGTTCCTGATCTGGGCGGACACGGCGGCCCGCACGGTCTTCGCGCCGCAGGAGATCCCGGTCGGCGTGGTCACCGCGCTGATCGGTGTGCCGGCCTTCGCCGTACTCATGCGCCGCAGGAGCGCGCCATGAGGATCGACGCCCGCCACCTCGACTGGGCGCCCCGCGGGAAGACGCTGTTGTCCGACGTCACCCTCGACGCCGCGCCGGGCAGCACGGTCGGGCTGCTCGGCCCGAACGGATCCGGCAAGTCCAGCCTGCTGCGGGTCCTCGGCGGGCTGCAGCAGCCCGACCGCGGTCAGGTGACCCTCGACGGCACCGACCGCAGCCGGATACCCCGGCGGCTGCTGGCCCGGCGGGTGGCCATGGTGACCCAGCACGCGCCGTCCGACGTCGACATGACCGTGCTGGACGTCCTCCTGCTCGGGCGCATCCCGCACCGGCCGCTGCTCGCCGCGGTCAGCGCCGACGACCTGGAGCGGGCCGGCCGGGCCCTCGCCGGTGCCGGACTGGCCGGCTTCGGCGCCCGCCGCTGGTCGACGTTGTCCGGCGGGGAACGGCAACGGGCGGACATCGCCCGCGCGCTGCTGCAGGAACCCGACGTCCTGCTGCTCGACGAACCGACCAACCACCTCGACATCCGCCACCAACTCGACCTGCTGGACGACCTGAGCAGCGCGCCGGCCACCGTGGTCATCGCGCTGCACGACCTCGGCCTGGCCGCGCGATACTGCGACCAGATCGTCCTGCTGCACGGCGGGCGGGTCGTCGCGGCCGGCCCGCCGCCGGAGGTCCTGACGCCGGCCCGCATCGAGCAGGTCTTCGAGGTCGCGGCCGACGTGACAGCGGACGGCGACGGCCGGTGGCACGTGCGCCTCCGCCGGGCGGGCTCGAACGAAGCTCGTACCCGGGATTGACCAGCGGCCGTCCGGCCGGTCCGGCGGTGGCTTACTCGACGGGAACGTTGTCGATCATGCCGAAGGGGCCGGCGTCGAGGGTGATCGTGGTGGTGCCTGCGGCGGGGGCGGGAAGGTAGACGTAGGACTGGACGGGGATGTTCGGGGCGGTGCCGCCGCCGGCGCCGTCGAGGCAGTAGGGGGTGCGGTCCGGCCGGGTGCCGATCTCGACCCTGGCCTGAGTGATCTTGGTCGTGGGGTCGATGGCCTTGATGTCGGTGTAGTTGCCTGCGCAGCCGCTCATCAGGTCGCTGAACGTTGTCTGTGGTCGACCTGCGGGCAGCGGCTTGTCGCGGATGAACTCGAGGGGGACGACCAGATAGGCGCCGTCGCGATAGGTCGGGGGGACCTTCAGCCGGTATCCCACGCCGTCGATCGTGGCGGTTCGTTCGGTGACGGTCCGGTCGTCGAGTCGGAACTGGGCGGGCGGTGCGATCGGGCTCGTCGCGGGTCGGGTTGCCGGCGTGGTGGTCGTGGTCGTGCTTTCCGGGGTGGTCTGCTTGATCTGGTAGGAGATCTCTACCCGGCGGTTGCGGGCCCGGGCCTGTTCGTCATCCGCTCCGCCTTCCTCGGCGATCGGTTTGGATTCGCCGAGACCGGATACGCGGTACTGGTAGCCGTCGCCCAGGCGGGTCCGCAGTTGGTGCTGGACCGCGTTCGCGCGTTGCCGGGAGAGCTTGAGGTTGTAGGCGTCGGCGCCCTTGGAGTCGGTGTGGCCGGTCACGACGATCGGCGGCTTCGCGGGGTCGGCCTTGGCCCGGGTCTCGGCGGCTACTTCGTCGAGGACGGTCTTGGCCTTGGCGGACAGGGTGGCGGAGTCGAAGGCGAACAGCACGTCGGTGCGGAGCCCGATCGTTTCCTCGGTCGCGCCGGTCGTCGTGGACCGCACGTCGCTTTCGGTTATCCCCACCAGGTCGGCGGAAGACCGCCAGACGGTTCCTTGGGGCAGGACCGACTCCAACATCGGCGACGGACCCGGCGGGACCGGCGGCTCGGTGGCGGCTCGCGGCGGTTCCGTTCCGTCCACGACCGGGATTCCGGCGAACAGACCGGGGCTCCCGTAGCTCAGCACCGTCATCCGGGGCACGGTCGTGGGCAGGGCGGGGAAGTAGACGAAGCCCTCATAGGCGATGCCGGGCTGGAACCAGGTGTCCGTGCTCCCGAAGGCGCTCCCATAGGCGTTGCCGGCCCGCAGCGAGGAGTACATCTTGCGGTTCACCGAGTCGACGAGGTTGAACCCGCCGAAACCCCCGGACGCCCCGCCACCGAACAGGAACAGTCCGGACTCCTGTCTCTCCTCCAGGTTGGTCACCTTGAAGCGGAGGACCGAATAGTCGGGGAACCGCTCGATCCGCAGCATCTGCGTCCGGAACCGGATCGGGTTGAAGGAGTGGGTGACATAGAAGCCATCCCGGGTGAATCCCGTCGCGGGAACCGCCGACGCCGGTGGGCCGCCGATGCCCGTCGCCACGGACGGGCTGCTCGTCACCGCGGGAACGGTGGCCCTGGCACCCGGGTCTGTGCCATCGGTGCACCCGGTCAGTCCGACGCCCAGAGCAACAAGCATCAGCGCACTCGACATCCTCATGCGGATCCGGATCGCATCATCGTCTCCACGGAAAGCGGTGTCGTGCTCGGCTGGCTGACAACGTATCCACGCGAATGCCACCGGACATCCCGCCACGGATTGACCTTCGTCTCCAACCAGCGTGGTACGCCGGGCGGCGTCAACCCTCTGCGGTAGGTGCGAGGATCAGGCGCCTCCGTGTCCAGCCTTGTCCAGCCTTGTCCAGGATGGCCTCCGGGTGCGTGGCGGGCCGACCATGATTACCGGCACTGTTGCCCGTTCCGAAACGGAGACCGATGTGAATCCACGCATTCGTTCCGCGCTGTCCGCCGTCGCCGGGTGCGCCTTGGCCGCGGCGTCGCTCAGCCTGGCCACCGCATCGCCCGCCGCGGCGTTCGGCCAGGAGACCTTCGGCTGCCGCCTCTCGCCGGGCACCGTCCTCACCTATAAGACCCTCTGCACCAACTCCAAGCCGTCGAGCCGGTACAACGCGGCGTTCGCCGTTCAGAACACCTCGGGTGACTACACCTACTCCTGGGCCATCGCCGGCGACTACACGTCGATCGTCGGCGGGTGCACCGCAACCTCTTCCACTTGCGCGGTCGCGCTTCCCGGCAGCTCCACGGACAGCACGGTCTCGGTCACGGTCACCTACTCGCAGGGCGGGCAGACCGCGACCAGAACTGCTCATGCCTTCACGTTCATGTACTGCGGCACAATTTACTGCTGATCTAAACCGGCCGGTCCTTCTTGGGCAGGGCCCGGACGACGGCCTCGTACGAAGCGTCCACCGCTTCGCGGACTTCGTCGTCCGGGATCCCGCCGCCGATCCGCAGGGTGTTCCAGCCGTACCGCCCGATGTAGGCCGTCACGGTGGCGTCGTCCGGGTAGCGCTTCAGCCATTCGTCCGCGGCGTCCCTGTCCTTGCCGCATTTGACGCCGACCGACGTCGCCTCCGAGCCGAGGAACGCGAAGATCTTCGCGCCGACCTTGGCGACCACGTCGTTCTCCCACGGCTCGTCCCGCCAGGCGCCGGGCTTGGCCAGACAGTACGCGAGCAGATCTTCCCCGGTCATCGGATTCCTTCCGTGACATTCGGCCTCAGTCGTACCCCGTGCCGTTCCTACCCGCAACCACCGGCCGGGTCGGCGGCTTCTTTTGTAGCCGAAAGAGCCCGCCCGGCGCCGGCCGGGCAGGGGCTGAGGGTTAGCCGACGGTGACGACTGTGCCGAGGCCGAGCGGATACTCGATGTAGCCCGCGTAGCGTCGGGCGGGATCGACTCCGGACCAGCTCCCGGTGACGGTCAGCGGCGTGCCCGGCACGGCCTTCGGGTTGGTCGGAGTCACCGAGAACGCGCCGAGCCGATCGGCCGCCGTCACCGGCGTGAACTGGAAGTGGTACGGCGTGGCGGTCGTGCCGGGCCGGTCGGCGAGGACGACGACCGCGGCCAGGTAGTCGCCGGGTGCCGGGTTCGGCACCGTCATCAGCGTGTCCGCCTTGAGCTGGGAGGAGATGTCCACCAGCTGCCACTGGCCGTCGACGATGTGGACGAGCGCCATGCCCAGGACCGCGTCGGGGTCGTCGGTGCGGGCGCTGAACTGCAGCGCCTTGACGCCCGCGGGCACCGTCACCACGTAGTCCTTCTCCTGATCGGCCGCGTTGCCGGTGGACGCGGAGACGCTGCCGGCCTGCGACGGGCCGGCGGCCAGGCCGTACGCGGTGATCGGGAAGCGCGGCAGGCCGGGCGTCACGGCGTAGGAGACCGTGCCCGAAGCGCCGCTGCCGGTCACCGAGGCCGGCGCGAGCGCGCTGGTCGGGGTCAGCGCGATCGGGCTGCGTACGGTGGTCCCGGCGCCCGACCAGACCAGACTTCCGGCCGTGTTGACCCCGGACTGGGCAGTGTCCTGAGTGAAGGTGACCGCGAACCGCTTGCGTTGTCCCGGCCTGGTGAACCGCAGCACTGGAGGGTTCACCTTCGCTTTGATGCCGGGCACATTGATCCGCGCCCGGTACACGCCCGGCTGGATGGCGGTGACTGTCCGGGTCACGGTCTGCGAGCCGAGCAACTGGCCGATCGCGATGGCCGACGTGTTGTAGTCGCTCGGGTCGATCGGCTTGACCCCGGTGTCGATGCCCTGGCCGGCCAGGTAGCCCAGCCAGTCCGCCTCGGATGAGTCGTACACCAGGCCGGGACGCAACATCCGGGCCGGCGTCACCTCACCCGCCCCCCGCGCGAACACGTCGGTGGAGACCGCGCCGGTGGCGGTCCGGATGTCCGTGGCGGTGGTCATCATGGCCGACTTGACCGCCATCGGGGACATGGCCGGATACCGGGCGAGGTACAGCGCGGCGAGGCCGGCGATGTGCGGCGCCGCCATCGACGTCCCGGACTGGAAGTCGAAGGCACGGCCGTTGTTGGTGGCAGGCGCCACCGCGGCGAGGATGGACACGCCGGGCGCCGCGATGTCCGGCTTGAGCAGGTCGCCGTGGTTGATCACCGACGGACCGCGCGAGGAGAAGCCGGCGACCTGCGGGTACGGCACGGTGGTGCCGCCCGGGGTCAGGGTCGCCTGCGCGCCGGTCGTGCCCGCGTACGCCCGTACCGCCAGCGAGCCGGGGATGTTCAGGTGCACGGTCGGCACGGTGTGCACGTCGCCGTCGAGTTCGAGATCGGTCAGGTTGACCAGGACCATGCCCGCCCCGCCGGCCCGCTTCACCTCGGCGGACTTCGCCGCCCGGGCGTTGACACCGCGGTCGCAGACCACGATCCGGCCGGCGGCCAGAGTGGGGTCGAGGGTGTTCGGTTGGCACAGGGCGGCATCGGCGGCCGACGCGGCCGGGTACCTCACCGCCGTGCTGGTGACCAGCGGCTCCGGGCCGACTGCCCTGGTCACCGAGGTGCTGATGCCGGTGTAGCTCGCACCGTTGCCGAGCGTGACGGTGCCCGAGTGCGGTGCGACGGTGCTGGCCGCGACCGTGGTCACCCAGGGAGCCGTGTTGTCCAGTGTGGACGGGTCCGGGCCGGCGTTGCCGGCAGCGGCGGAGACGAAGATGCCGGACTCGGCCGCGGCCAGGAACGCCTGCTGGATCGGACTGCTCAGCGCGGACTCGAAGATGCTCCCGACCGAGTAGTTGATGACGTCCACGCCGTCGGCCACGGCCTGGTCGATCGCGGCGACGATGTCGCTGGTGTACCCGCCGGTGGAGGTCGAGTCGGTGCCCTGCCACAGCGCTTTGTAGACGGCGACGGCCGCGCCCGGGGCCACCCCGGAGATGGTGCCGAAGTCGATGTCGTCGACCGTCGCGTGCACCTTCGCGTTGCCGGCCGCGGTCGAGGCGGTGTGCGTGCCGTGGCCGAGGCCGTCGCGGGGGGAGAGGTAGTCGGCCCGCCGGTCCGGCGGGACGACCTGGGTCCAGGTGTCCCCGAAGTACCGGGCGCTGATCAGCTTGGTGTTGCACAGGTCGGCCGTGAACTGCTGGCCGGCCTGGCAGGTCCCGGTGAAGGTGGTGCCGTCGGCCTTGGCCATGGTGGTGCTGGCGCCCCGCAGGTACGGCCGGAAGGGGTCCCGGCGGGTGGGTGGCTCGGTGCCCAGCGCGGGAGCGGCGAACGAGGCGCTCTCCGGCCATACGCCGGTATCGATGACGCCCACCACGGTGCCCTTGCCCGCGTTGGCGGCGCCGCCCAGCGCCGCCCAGACACCGTTCCTTCCGGACAATCGAAGGAAGTCCGTGGAGTTTCGGTCGTCGGTCACCTTCTGCAGAGTGTCCGGCACGACCGACCGCACACCGGCGGACTGGGCGAGTCTGAGCGCCTGCGGGCCGGTCAGCGTCGAGGCGAAGGCGTTGGCCGCGACGGCATAGTGCCGGGTGGCCTTGGCGCCGACCGAGGCCGCGAGCCGGTCCTGCTGGTCGCTCAGGTATCCCCGATAGCGCCGCGAGTTGGCGCCGGCCACATCGACCTTCGCGCCGGTCGCCGGCTTGGTGGCGGCCATGCCGGCCACCCCGCCCTGGTAGCTGGCCAGCGGCGCACCGGCCAGCGTGACGACATAACGCCCGGTCAGGAAGGCGGTCCCGGGTGGCGCGGCCGAGGCCGGTGCGGCGGGCACTGTCGTCAACGCTGCGGTGACTACCAATACCAGGGCGGCGGAAACCCGCCGGGCGGTCGCGGCCACAGATCTCCTTCGGCAGAAGCTGGGTACAGGTTGCTGCACCAGGCGGCCGGCCGTCAATGCAAGATTTGTCCTCTATGGAGCGTCGTCTGCCACGGCGTGACCGGGGACCGCAGGCCGAGCCACTGCTCGGCGCCCCAGGCCTGGAACCGCTCCACCTCGGTGAACCCCAGCTTCGCCGCGAGGCGCATCGAGGCGACGTTGGCGCTTTGGGTGGTGAGCACCACCGGCTCGCCGGGCAGGGCGCCGTCGAACCAGTCGAGTGCCGCCGCGCACGCCTCGGCGGCGTACCCGAATCCCCACGCCCGGGGCAGGAACAGGTAGCCGAGATCGGCCTTCCCCGCGGCGGCCTGGCGACGGTGCCCCGTTGCTCTCCTGAGCAGGATTTGGCCGATCATGGTCCCGTCGAGATCGACGACGAAACTCCCGGGCCACCGCTCGGGCGCCCCGGGCATCTCGCGCTCAAGCTCCTCCCGCGGCCGGGCGCCGCCGAGGTAGGTGTGTACCTCCGGCGACGCCAGCAGCTCGACGAACGCCGCGCGGTCCCGGGTCTCGGACTCACGGAGCACGAGCCTCGCGGTCCGGATCGGCGTGGGCGGCCAGGCGATGGGTCCGAGCTCAGTCATGCCGGCCAGCCAACCAGCAGGCTCGGCGGCGATCAAGACTCGCGGACCGGTCAACCCACCGGCCCGCACAGCGGTCACCAGCCGGTGAAGCGCGGCGGGCGCTTCTCCAGGAAGGCCCGCATCCCTTCGCTGCGGTCCTCGGTGGCGAACAGCGCGTGGAAGTTCCGGCGTTCGAACAGGATGCCTTCGCGCAGGCCGACCTCCAGGGCCCGGTCCACGCACTCCCGGGCGATCATGCTCGCCGGCTTGCTGTGCGAGGCGATCGTCGTGGCCGCCGCGGTCGCCTCGGCCAGGAGGCGGCCGGCGGGGACGACCCGGGAGACCAGACCGCAGCGTTCGGCCTCCTCGGCGTCCATCGGGCGGCCGGTGAGGATGAGGTCCATGGCCTTGGCCTTGCCGACCAGCCTGGTGAGGCGCTGGGTGCCACCGATGCCGGGTATCACCCCGAGGGTGATCTCCGGCTGGCCGAACCTGGCCGTGTCGGCGGCGATGATCAGGTCGCACATCATCGCCAGTTCGCAGCCGCCGCCGAGCGCGTAGCCGGAGACCGCGGCGACCTTCGGCGTACGGAGCGCGGCGAAGCCTTCCCAGCCGGCGAAGAAGTCCTCGGCCATCATCTCGGCGAAGGACTTCGACGCCATCTCGCGGATGTCGGCGCCGGCCGCGAACGCCCGCTCGGAACCGGTGATCAGGAAACAGCCCACCGAGGGATCGCGGTCCATCGGCCGCAGCGTCTCGACCAGTTCCGTCATCAGGTCTGTGTTGAGCGCGTTGAGCACCTCGGGGCGGTGCAGGCGCACGGTGACGACCCGCTCGTTCCGTTCGATCTTCAGATTCATGTCGAGTCCTTCCGGTGAGTGGGGTCAGGAATCCCAGATCGCGCCGTACGCCGGGATGCCGCGCCGTTCGAGGCTGTGGACAACCTGCCAGGTCAGCTTCTTGTTCGAGATGCAGATGACCGCCTCCGCGCCGGAGAGCAGGTACGCGGCGTACGCGAGCCGGACCATGTCGGGCTTGCCCCGCTCGGCGGTGTCCCAGATGGTGGCGTCGGGCTCCGCGGCGAGGATCTCGTCGACGAACGCGTCGCCGTACGTCTCGCGGGGGCTGCGCGCGGACCAGACCAGCCGGGCGGGCACCCGCTTCGCCAGCAGATGGGGCAGGACCGGTCCGATGCCGCTGCCGGTCGCGACGTACACCACGCGGGTGAACAGGGTCTCGATGTTCGCCACGCCCGCCGTGGTGATGCCCTTGACCCAGACGTGCGTCGGCGCGTCGTCGATGAACGACCCGGTCCAGTCGCCGGCCCGGGAGATGGTCAGGCGGAAGCCGGCCTGCCCGGGGGAGGGCACGTTCGCGAACGAGTGCCACTCCCGCAGCGGATCCCGGCTCACCGCGGTGGACGAGCCCGCGAAGGGCGTCACCCCGTGGTCGAACCGCACCACGGCGACGTGCGCGGACGGCCGCTCGACGCCGATCCGCACCCGGCGCAGGCGCAGCCACGGCAACGCGATGCTGACGGTCAACACGGCGAGCACCCAGACGCCCGACGACTGCAGCAGGACGGTCTGCGCCCACAGCAGCGCGAGCGCGGCCCAGCCGCCGTACCGGTGGGTCTTTTCGAATCTGTCGTGCCGCCGGGCCCGCAGCGGCGGCACCGCCGTGACGACCATCCCGAGGAGCAGCGCCACCGCCGCATACGAGGCGGTGAGCGCGGCGAGCGACCTGGCATCCGGGTTGCGCAGCACGTCGGCGGTGAGCGAGGCGGTGGCGGCCAGATACCAGAGCGTGCCCGCCACCGCGCCGCCCACGTGCAGCCCGCCGAAGTGGTAGACCTTCGCCAGCGTCCAGCGCAGCCGCAGCGGCCACCGGGTGGGCGCGCTGGTGGCGAGCCGGAACAGCAGGTTGATGACGTACTGCTGACGGATCAGGATGGCCACCGCGAAGTTCGCCAGGGCCGCGTCGGCCAGGCCGGCGGTGGTGCCGGCCACCGCCGGCGCGAGCCAGAGCACGCCCAGGTTCGCGGCCAGCACAAGCGCGACGAGCCGGTTGTGGTGCATCAGCCGCGGATGCTTGAGCACCCGCCGGCACCGCGAGGTCTGTGCCGGCAACGCGATATCCGGTGTGAACGGCGCCGGCTCGGCGGCGACCCGGGCCGGCGTCATGCCGCGTCCCGCGCGACGGCCCCGAACGCGAGCGCCAGGTGCCGCAGCGCCGCCTTGTCGACTTTGCCGCGGCCGGTCTCCGGCAACACGGGCAGCGGATACACCGCCGCGGGCGTGCAGTAGTACGGCAGGGCGGCGGCGACGGCCGCCCGCACCGCGCCCGGATCGACGTGCGCCGGGCTGACGAAGCACACCAGGTCGTCGTCGAGCTTCAGGGTCACCGCCCGGCCGCATCCCGGCACGGTCTCGCACACGGCGGTGACCGAGTCCAGTTCCACCCGGAAGCCGCGGACCTTGACCTGGTCGTCGGTGCGGCCGAGGTGCTCCAGCTGGCCGTCCGGGGTCCACCGGCCGAGATCCCGGGTACGGAACATGAGCCGCCCGCCACCGAGGAACGGATCGGGGGCGTACCGCTCGGCGTTCAGGTCGGGGTTGGCGAGGTAGCCGGCGGACACGCAGTCCCCGCCGGCCCACATCTCACCGGTGTCCCCGATCGGGCAGGGGCGGCCGTCCTCGTCGAGGACGTACACCGTGTTGTTGGGTGTCGGCCGCCCGATCGTGAGCCGGGCGGCCGCGGGGTCGTGGCGCTGCATCGTGTTCACGATGGTCGTCTCGGTGGGGCCGCAGGCGTTGTAGAAGGTGCAGGCGCGCGCCCAGCGATCGGCCAGCGGCCGCGGGCAAGGCTCGCCGGCGACGGCGACGACCTGGATGTCGCGGCACTGCCGGGGGTCGATCGACGCGAGCACGGTCGGCGTCGCGATGAGCACCTGGACGCCGCGCGCCGCCGCGGCGATGTCCCCGCCCCGGATGACGAGCGTGGCGCCGTGGCTCAGGCAGCCCAGGATCTCCCACGCGGCCATGTCGAAGGCGATGTTGAGCAGCTGGGCCACCCGCCAGCCGGGCCGGATGCCGAGGGAACCGGGCTCGGTGAGCAGGATGTTGCAGACGTTGCGGTGGGTGACGGTCACCCCGTTCGGCGGTCCCGTGGTGCCGGAGGTGAACAACACGTAGCACCCGTGCTCGGGATCGATCGGTCGCACCGGCCGGAAGAACGTGTGGTCGTCGGCCGGAGCGAAGGGCTGCGCCATGACGGCGTCGATGGCGATGCGGATGTGCCCGGCATCGGCCGGCACGGCGTCGATGGTGCTCGACTGCGTCAGAATCACCCTCGTGGCGGCGGTGCGCACGACGTGGTTCAACTGTGCCCGCGGGGCGATGGCGATGTCCTGCGGTACGTACGCCGCCCCGGCCTTCAGCGTGGCGAACAGCCCGACCAGCATGGGGATCGACCGGCGGGTGAACAGCCCGACGCGGTCGCCGGGGCGCACGCCGTGCCGGGCCAGCATTGCCGCCAGCCGGTTCGCCTGCCGGTCCAGTTCGCCGTAGGTGATCGTCTCGCCGAGGTGCTCCGCCGCGATCGCGTGTGGCTGGGCCGCGGCGTGCCGCTCGAACGCGTGGTGAACGCGTGAGTGCGGCACGGCCTCGACCGGGCCGTGGCCGAAGCGCCGGAACAGTTCGCGATCCGGGCCCGGGAGAGCATCCAGCAGCTGAGTGGTCTCCGTGCCCGGGTGACGCTGCGGGCGCGCCATGGTCAGAGTCGACCCGGCACGCCGGGGTGGCGGCTGATTCATCGCGTCCCTCCGATCGTGGCCGCGTAGGTGTCGCGGCCCTCGGATCGAAGATTGCAAATGCGTCTTAGATTCTTCTTAGAGCTCCCGGCGCCGCCGTTCCGGAGGCTCCTTGATCAACGGGGTCCGGGCGCCGGGGAAGCCGTCGTCGTGCCGGTCCGCGCGGTGGTCGCGAGCCCGAGAGCGTACGCGGTGCAGCTGGTGAGCAACGCGGGGATGATCGTCATCGCATCGGCCACCCGCCCGGCCGGGTCGCCCATCACGGTCGGGTCGATGCCGAGCGTGGTGACCGGGTAGGCGCCCACGGCCACGGCTGCCGAACCGAACACCGACAGGCCGTACCAGGAGAACGCCAGCTCGCATGCCAGCACGCCGCCGAGCGCCATCGTCAGCACCGCGCGATGCCGGCGTCCCCGGCGGACCAGGGCGACCGCCACTGTGGACAGCGCGCTGATCGCCACCCACCAGCAGCCGAGGGCGGCGGCCATGGCCCACCTGCCCGTATCGGTGAGGAGCAGCACCAACGGCAGGGCGCCGACGGCGAGCCCGGCCGGCGCGAGCGCCGAGGTGAACGGCAGCCGCGCGTGCCCCGCCAGCCAGATCGCCCCGGCTGCGACCGGCAGGGTCACCACCGCAGGCAGGATGTGGCCGGCCTCGTCGCCCACCGATGAGCCGGCAACGGCGGCAACGGCGACGAACAACCATCCACAGAGGAAGAAGAGCATGAGGTAGGCACCGGCGAAGGCCATGGGCGCGGCGAGCAGGCCGGTCGCCGCGTGCACGTGGGGGCGCAGCCGCGCATACGTGAGCGCCCGCGCCCGTTCGGCGAGCGCGCACCGGGCCACGTCGGCCAGGTCGCGCACCGGCCGCCGGGAATGGGCGAGCAGGTCGGCGATCTCCGGACCGTACCGATCCCGGACGGAACGCGGGTAGAGGGCGAGGACCAGCCGGATGGCGCGGTTCACGGCAGAGCCAGCCGGCGCAGTCCGGTGCTGGCGACCGCCCGCATCCGCGCCAGCTCCGTGTGCAGCACCGCTCGGCCGTTGTCGGTGAGCTGATAGGGCTTGCGGCGTTCCAGCGCCGGCAGCGCCTCGATGAATCCCTGTTCCTCCAGGCGGCGGATCGCGCCGTACAGCGTGCCCGGACCGGGGCGCTCCGCGATGAGGGCGGCGATGTCGTCCTGCATCGCATACCCGTGTTTGGGGCCCTCGGCGAGGCTGATCAGGATGAGTAACGCCGGTTCCGAGAACCGGCCGAACTCGGTGAGCCCGGACATGCGACCTCCCTCTACTACGTCGGACGTAGCATCGCAGGACGATGTATGGAGGTCAACTCGCCCGTCAGCGTCTCGCGGCGGGCAGCCGGACGGTGAAGCGCGCGCCGTTGTCCGGCTCGCCCTCCGCGGTGATCGTTCCGCGGTGATCCTCGACGACCTCCCGGACCAGCGCCAGGCCGATGCCGTGGCGCTGGCCCCGGCCGGTGTTGCCGCGGACGAAGCGGGTGAAGATGGTGTGCCGCCGGGCCGGGTCGAGCCCGGCTCCGTCGTCGGCGACGACCAGTTCCACGGTCCGCCCGCCGTCCACCGCCGTGATGCCGATGGCTATCTTGCCGCCCGGCCTGCCGTGCCCGATGGCGTTGTCGACCAGGGCGGAGAGCA
The DNA here is from genome assembly GCF_003947245.1 of Actinoplanes sp. ATCC 53533. NCBI lineage: Bacteria > Bacillati > Actinomycetota > Actinomycetes > Micromonosporales > Micromonosporaceae > Actinoplanes > Actinoplanes sp. ATCC 53533. The sequence goes on from NZ_QHHV01000059.1 coordinate 149,327, forward strand.
TCCGGCGCAGCGACGCCTCGATGCCGGCGACGACCAGGCCGGACTCCGGCACCGCCAGGTGGGCCACCAGCTCGTGCTCGCCCAGCCGGCCGGCCTCCGCGGCGATCAGGTCGGCGGCGAGGGCCGACAGGTCGACCCGCTCGAATTCCGGCCGGCCCGACCTCAGCCGGGCGCTGGCCAGCAGGTCGTCCACCACCTCGCTCAGTTCCCGGCTGCCCCTGGCCAGCTGGCGCAGCTCGGCCACGACGGGCTGCGGCAGGGTGGGCGCGCCCCGCAGGAGCAACTGGGTCCGGGTGTGCAGGCGGGTCAGCGGGGCGCGAAGCTCGTGGCTGGCATCGGCGACGAACCGGCGTTGCCGGTCCAGGGCCTCCTCCAGCGGCGCGATGGCGCGCCGCGACAGCCGGGTGCCGGCCGCCGCCGCGCCGGCCATCCCGACCAGCCCGGCGATCACCAGCGCGCCGAACAGGTGCCAATGGTTCTCCCGCAGGTACGCGTCGTCGAACACGGCCTGCCGCACCACGTTGCCGTGCCGTTCGGTGCGGACCCGGTAGACCGTGTCGTTGCGGCTGAACGACTCCTCCATCGGGAGCCCGCTGGTCGCCACCGCGAGGATCGAGCCGCGCAGCGGCAGCCCCGGCGGAGCCTGGTCGGCCCCCTCGACCTCGCCGTTCCGGACGATGAACAACCACAGGCAGGAGTACTGGATGCCGGGGACGGTTCCCTTGTGCATCGCGAGGCCGAGATAGCGGTCGGCGACGCCCTCCTGCTGCTGCGTCGTGACGACGTAGGCGATGCCGCCGACCAGCAGGACGACCCAGCTGATCGCGGCGGTGAGATTGACCGCCAGGACGATCCGGGTCCTGCGCAGCAACCGCTGGTCCGGGTCGCGCCGGGCATACGTCACAGCGCGCCGACCTGGTATCCCCATCCGTGCACCGTGCGGACGACGCCGTTGCCCAGCTTGCGCCGGAGATAGTGCACGTAGGTGTCCACGATCGACTCCCCGGTGGCGTCGGGGAACGCCAGGCTGAGCAGCTGACCCCGGCTGTACACCGTGCGGGGCCGGATCGCGAGCGACCGGATCAGCGCGAACTCGCGGCCGGTGAGGTCCACCCGCCCGCCGTCCGGCAGCCGTACGTCGCGTTGCCGCAGGTCGAGCCGGCCCCGGCCGAGCGGGATGTCCTGGGCCTCGTCGAACAGCCGGCGCCCCAGCGCCCGGACCCGCGCCAGCAGCTCCGCGACCTCGAACGGCTTGGTGAGGTAGTCGTCCGCCCCGGCGTCGAGGCCGTCGATGCGGTCGGCGGTCTCGCCGAGGGCGGTCAGCATCAGGATCCGGGAGCTGACGGCGCGCCGGCGCAGGCGCAGGACCAGCTCGAGCCCGTCGATGGCCGGCAGCCGGCGGTCCACCATGATGACCTGGTACGGCTGGCTCAGCCCGAGGTGCAGGCCGTGCTGGCCGTCGTGCGCGACGTCGACGGTGTAGCGGTCCGCGGTGAACGTGTTGGCCAGCATCTCGGCCAGGGCGCGATCGTCTTCCACCAGGAGCAGGCGGTTCGGGCTGTTGCTTGAGCCTTCATCCACCAAACCATGATTACATCTACAACCTTCGCTGTCATGCGGTTGCGGAGGCATCCGAGAGAGCAGGAGCGCGCTGGTTGTCGACATTGATCCGACAGTCACGCCTCCCGCCGACCCCCCTCGCAGGACGATGGTGGCGTCGTCGACGGGAAAGGGCGAAACGGTGCCACGGAGCGAGCGGCCGCTGGACCCCGGGGACACGCCGCTCGTGCGACTCGCCGGCGATCTCCGCGGGCTGCGGCGCAAGGCCGGCAACCCGACGTACCGGGAGCTCGCCGAGCGGACGCACTATTCGGTCTCGACGTTGTCCGGGGCCGCGGGCGGCCGGAAGCTGCCCACCCTGGGGGTGGTGCTCGCCTACGTGACGGCCTGCGACGGCGACCGCGAGGAGTGGGAGCGGCGCTGGCATGAGGTGGCGCGGGAGCTGGCGCCGGATCTCCCGGCGGACTGGCCGGCGGGGGAAGCCGGGTCGCCGTACGTCGGCCTGGCGGCGTTCCAGGCCGACGACGCCGACCGGTTCTTCGGCCGGGAGGCGCTGGTCGCCGAGGTGCTCACCGCCGTGCGCCGGCAGAGCGTGGTGGCGGTGTTCGGCGCCTCCGGCGCCGGCAAGTCCTCGCTCCTGCGCGCCGGCGTGCTGCCACGCCTGCGCGCCGACCCGCGGCACGCCGTCGTCCTGTTCACCCCCGGCGCCGACCCGGTCGAGGAATGCGCGATCGCCCTGTCCCGGCTCGACGGCCGGCTGCCCGGCCCGGTGCGCGCCGAGCTGGCCACGGATCGGCGCGGCCTGCACCGGGTGGTGCGCCACACGCTGTCCGCGCGGCCGGAGGGCACCACATCGGTCCTGGTCATCGACCAGTTCGAGGAGATCTTCACGCTGACCACCGACGCGGGCGAGCGCGAGTTGTTCATCGACTCGCTGTGCGAGGCGGCGGCCGACACCCGGCGATGCTGCCGGGTCGTGCTCGGCGTCCGGGCCGATTTCTACGCCCACTGCACCGCCTTTCCGCGCCTGGCCGAGATCCTGCGCGGCGGCCAGGTGATCGTCGGGCCGATGACCGCGGACGAGCTGCGCAGGACGGTCACCCAGCCGGCGGTACGGCTCGGGTATGCGGTCGAGACGCCGTTGCTGACCGAACTGGTCGCCCAGGCCACCGGCCAGATCGGCGTGCTGCCGCTGCTGTCGCACGCGCTGCTGGAGACCTGGCGCCGGCGCCGGGGCAACACGCTGACGCTGGACGGGTTCCGGGCGGCGGGCGGCATGGACGGCGCGCTCAGCAAGACGGCCGAATCCGTCTGGTCCGGGCTGCCCCCGGCCGCGCGCGGGGCGGCGAAGCACCTGATGCTGCGGCTGACCGCCGTCGGCGACGGCACGCAGGACACCAAGCGCCGCATCTCGCCCGAGGAGTTGGACGACGACCCGGACACGCGCCTGGTGGTGGGCCGGTTCGCCGAGGCCCGGCTGATCGCCGTCGACCGCGACGCGATCGAGATCTCCCACGAGGCGCTGATCCGGTCCTGGCCGCGGCTGCGGGACTGGCTGGCCGAGGACCGCGACGGCCTGCGGCTGCACCGGGAGCTGACCTCGGCGACCGAGGCCTGGCAGGCGGTCCACCGCGACCGCGGGGCCCTCTACCGGGGTGTGCGGCTGGCCCGGGCGCAGGAGTGGGCCGCGCGTGACGGCGCCGCGCTCAGCCGCCGCGAGCGGGAGTTCCTGACCGCCAGTTCCGCGGCGGAGCGGGCCGACCGGATCGCCGCGCGCCGCAGCCGGAGCCGCCTGCGCCGGGCCGTCGCCCTGCTCAGCGTGCTGCTCGTGCTCGTGGTGGCGGCCACGGGATATGCGATCGTGGCCGGCCGGTCGGCCGCCGTCCAGCGCGACACCGCCCTGTCCGAGGTGGTGGCGACCAAGGCGGCCCTGCTGCGCCCCACCCAACCGGTCCTCGCCGCGCAGCTCAGCCTCGCGGCGTACCGGCTGGCGCCGACCGCGGAGGCACGGTCCGGCCTGCTCGCCGCCGTGCCGTTCCCGAACGGCCGTCGCCTCGCCGGTCATGCCGGCAACGTCAACTCGGTGCGGTTCAGCCCGGACGGCCGGTTGGTCGTGACCGCCTCGCACGACGGCACGGCGCGGCTGTGGAAGGTCGCGGACCTCCGCCGGCCCACGCCGTACGCGGTGCTCACGGGCCATGCCGGCACCGTGAACGACGCGGTCTTCCGGCCGGACGGGCGGGTGGTGGCCACCGCCGGCTGGGACCACACCGCCCGGCTGTGGGACGTCTCGCAACCCCGGCGGCCGGTGCTGCTCGCCGTGCTCGGCGGGCACGCCGACGACGTCAACTCGGTGGCCTTCAGCCCCGACGGCCGCCGCCTCGCCACGGCGAGCACCGACCGTACGGTGCGGTTGTGGGACGTCGCGAACCCGCAGGCTCCCGCCCATGTCGCGACGCTCAGCGGGCACACGAGCACGGTGGTGACCGTGGCCTTCCGCCCCGGCGGCGGCGAGCTGGCGACCGGGGGTTTCGACCGGCGGGTCGGGCTGTGGAAGCTCGCCGATCCGCGGCATCCGCGGTTCCTGACCGGCCACCGGGCGCCGGTCACCTGGGTGGCCTTCGGGCCGGACGGTTCCGCCCTGGCCTCCAGCGGCCAGGACGAGACCGTCATGATCTGGGATGCGGCCACCGGCCGGGCGACGGGCCGGCTCTCCGGCCATCGCGGGGTGGTGCGATCCGTCGCGTTCAGCCCGGACGGCCGCGCGGTCGCCACCGCGGGGCGAGGACCAAAGGACCGCCCGGTTGTGGGACGTGTCCCGGCCCGGCGCCTACCGGCAGATCGCCTCGCTGGAGGGACATGTCGAGGTGGTCTCCTCGGTCGCCGTCAGCCCGGACGGCCGTGCCCTCGTCACTGGCAGCGACGACGACACGGCGGCGCTGTGGCAGCTGCCCGGCGGCTGGGCGCCGGTCGATCCGGGCCGGGCGGCGGAGTGGATCTGCGCGCTCGCCGAGACCCCCGTCAGCGCCCGGCAGTGGGAGGCCTATTTTCCCGGGGTCGGCTACGACCCGCCCTGCCGACCGGGCTGATCGCCGGGAGGCCGACTGCCGCGCGCCTCGGCTTCCTCGTCGTGCTCGTGCTGGTCGACAACGATCTCTCGGTCGGCGCGCCGGTCAGCTGGTCGCGGGGAAGCGGATCACCCGGTCGTCGGCGGCCACCGGGCTGCCGCGGCCGTCCCGGTTGCTGGTGGTGATCCACAGGGACCCGTCGGGGGCCCGCTCCGCGGTGCGCAGCCGGCCGTACTGGCCCTGGAGCAGTGCGGTCGGGGTGCCGGCGCCGCCGTTGCCGTTGAGCGGGACCGACCAGAGCCGCTGGCCGCGCAGGGCGGCGACGTAGAGGGTGCTGCCGTCGATCGTGGCGCCGCTGGGCGAGGCTTCGGCGGTGGTCCATACGACGATGGGGTTGCGGAAGCGGGTGTCGCCGGTGCTGCCCTCGACCGTCGGCCAGCCGTAGTTGCCGCCGGCCACGATCTGGTTCACCTCGTCCCAGGTGTTCTGGCCGAACTCCGAGGCGTACAGCCGGCCCTGTCCGTCCCAGGCCAGGCCCTGCACGTTGCGGTGGCCCATGCTGTAGACCAGGGAGCCCGGGAAGGGGTTGCCGGACGTGGGCACGCCGCCGTCCGGCCGCATCCGCAGGATCTTGCCGTTGAGACTCTGCTGGTTCTGCGCGCTCGCGGTGTTGCTGGCGTCGCCCACGCCCGCGTACAGCATGCCGTCGGGGCCGAAGGCGATGCGCCCGCCGTCGTGGATGCTGGCCTTGGCGATGCCGCTGAGGATCACCCGCTGGTCCTGCGGCGCGTCGAGCCGCAGGCGCGCGATCCGGTTGTCCGAGGCGGCGGTGAAGTAGACGTAGACGAAGCCGTCCTGGGCGTATGTCGGCGAGACCGCCAGGCCGAGCAGGCCCGCCTCGCCGGCCGGTGCCACCCCGCTGATGGTGGCGACGACGGCGGGTGCGCTGCCGGGCCGCAGCCGCAGGACGCGGGCGCTGTTTCGCTCCGCGACCAGCGCGCTGCCGTCCGGCAGGAATCCCAGGCCCCAGGGTACGGTCAGACCCGTCGCCACGACCTCGGGGTTGCTGAGGTCCGGGCTCCGGAGAGCGCCTGGGAGCGCCTGGGTGGGCTGTGCGACGGCGATCGTGCCCACGCTGAGTATCAGCGTGCTGAACAAGGCGAGCTTGCGGCGCATGATCTCGACCTCCAGTTTCGGCATTGAAGTCTGTAAATGTACTCCGCCGCACATCCACAGCTCATTCATAGATTTAGATGCTTCTATGCGACGGTCCCATTACCGCTCGCAAGGAGGCGATCGTGCCAGGACGACCGATGCGACCAGACAACGACGCGTACGTGGCCGCCGTGCACGACAAGGGCCTGCAGTTCGACCTGCGGACCATGTCGCGTCGCCGGATGCTGACCGCGCTCGGCGGCGCCGGCGTGCTCACCGCGGTCGGCGGCCATGTGTTCGCCGACCCGACGGCGGCCGAGGCGGCCTGCGCGGCCGAGGTCGACTCCGAGACCGCCGGTCCCTACCCCGCCGACGGCACCAACGGTCCCAACGTGCGTACCATCTCCGGGGTCGTCCGCAGCGACATCCGCTCCTCGTTCGGCGGGGCGACCGGCATCGCCGGCGGCATCGGTCTGACCTTCTCGCTCACCTTGCTCAATCTGAGCTGCGCGCCGCTGGCCGGCGCCGCCGTCTACGCCTGGCACTGCGACCGCGAGGGCCGCTACTCGCTCTACTCCAGCGGCGTCACCAACCAGAACTATCTGCGCGGTATCCAGGTCGCCAACTCCTCCGGCACGGTCACCTTCACCAGCATCTACCCCGGCTGCTACGCCGGCCGATGGCCACACATCCACTTCGAGGTCTACCGCTCGCTGGCCGCCGCCACCACCAGTTCCGGGCTGATCGCCAAGACCTCACAGATCGCCCTGCCCAAGGACGCGTCATCCGCGGTGTACGCCACCACCGGCTACAGCCAGAGCGTGACCAACCTGAGCCGGATCACCCTCGCCGGCGACATGGTCTTCGGCGACGACCTGGCCGCGGGGCAGATGGCCACCCTCACCGGCGGCGTGACCAGCGGTTATGTGGCGACCCTGACCGCGACGGTGAACGTCTGAGCCGGCGGCGCCGGGGCGGCGGGTCGCCGCCCCGGCGCTGTGGCGGTGGACACGAATTCGCAGTTCCGCCGTGGTTTCGCGGTCATCCGACGTAGCGTTGAGGGCTGCTCAGGGCGGGTCCGTATGCCGCACGCCTGGGTGACGCTGACCCGTGAGGTGAAGATGGTGCACGCCCGGTGACCGTGACGACTGATCTGCGATTTGTCACGCTGCCTCCGATCGTCGCCCCGGCGGTGTTCCGTTCCTCGCAAGCCCCGGCACGCCGCACCCTCGTCGACATCCTCGACGAGACCGTGCGGGCGCACCCGACCGCCCGCGCCCTCGACAGCGGCGCCACCGTGCTGACCTACCGTGAGCTGGCCGATGAGGTCGACGCGGTGCGGGGGCTGCTCGCCGGGCACGGGATCGGCGTCGGCGACCGGGTCGGCGTCCGGATCTCCTCCGGCACGGCCGAGCTGTATCTGGCGATCCTCGGGGTGCTCGCGGCCGGTGCCGCCTACGTGCCGGTCGACGCGGACGATCCCGAGGAACGCGCCGAGCTCGTCTTCGTCGAGGCGGGCGTCTCCGCGGTGCTCGGTGACGGCCTGGCTGTGTCGTTACGCCGTACCCCCGAGGGCCGGACCGGCCGTCCCGGACCGGCCGACGACGCCTGGATCATCTTCACGTCCGGCTCGACGGGCACCCCGAAGGGTGTCGCCGTCAGCCACGGCGCGGCGGCGGCCTTCGTGGACGCCGAGGCGCGGCTGTTCCTCGCCGACCAGCCGCTCGGCCCGCAGGACAGGGTCCTGGCCGGGCTGTCGGTGGCGTTCGACGCGTCCTGCGAGGAGATGTGGCTGGCCTGGCGGCACGGCGCCTGCCTGGTGCCCGCCGAGCGGTCGCTGGTCCGCAGCGGCGTCGACCTGGGCCCGTGGCTGGCCGAGCAGCGCATCTCCGTGGTGTCCACGGTGCCGACGCTCGCCGCGCTGTGGCCGGTCGAGGCGCTGGAGGAGGTCCGGCTGCTGATCTTCGGCGGGGAGGCCTGCCCGCCGGAGCTCGCGGAGCGGCTGGCCGTCGAGGGGCGCGAGGTCTGGAACACCTACGGGCCGACCGAGGCGACCGTCGTCGCCTGCGCCGCGCGGATGACCGGCGAGGGGCCGGTGCGCATCGGGCTGCCGCTCGCCGGCTGGGAGCTCGCGGTGGTCGACCAGTCCGGCGAGCCGGTCGCGATGGGCGAGACGGGCGAGCTGGTCATCGGCGGCGTGGGCCTCGCCCGCTACCTCGACCCGCGCAAGGACGCCGAGAAGTTCGCGCCGCTGCCCTCGCTCGGCTGGGGCCGGGCATACCGCAGCGGAGACATCGTCCGTGCGGAGCCCGAGGGGCTGCTGTTCCTCGGGCGCGGCGACGAGCAGGTCAAGCTCGGCGGGCGCCGGATCGAGCTGGGCGAGGTCGACGCCGCGCTGCAGGGGCTGCCCGGCGTCGCGGGCGCGGCCGCCGCGGTCAAACGCACCGCCGCCGGCAATCAGCTCCTGGTGGGATACGTCGTGCCGGGTGAGGGCGCCGATTTCGATGCCACGGCGGCCGCGCTGCGGATCCGTGAGCACCTGCCGGCCGCGCTCGTTCCGCTGCTGGCCGTGGTGGACGAGCTGCCGACCCGCACCTCCGGAAAGGTCGACCGGGCCGCGCTGCCCTGGCCGCTGGCCACCGCGCAGGACGCGGCGGCCGAGCTGACCGAGACCGAGCGGTGGCTCGCCGGCGGCTGGGAGGAGATCCTCGGCGTACGGCCCACCGAGGCGGACGCCGACTTCTTCAACAACGGCGGCGGCAGCCTGAACGCGGCGCAGCTGGTGGCCTGGATCCGGCACCGGCACCCGCGGGTCTCGGTCGGCGACATCTATCTGCACCCGAGGCTGTCGCGGCTCGCGGCGGTGCTCGACGCGCTCGACGGCTCGACGGCGACCCGGCGTGCGGTCCGGCCGACCCCGCGGCGGGCGGGGCTGGTCCAGGCCGTGCTGCTGCTGCCGATGCTCGCGCTGGTCGGGCTCCGCTGGCTGACCGTGCTGGCCGCGCTCGGCAACGTGCTGGCCCTGGTCGCCCCGGCGCCGTGGGTGCCGGCCGTGTCCTGGTGGTGGTTGGCGCTGGGCTGGGCGCTGCTGTTCAGCCCGCTCGGCCGGATCGCCGTGGCGGCCGGGGGAGCGCGGCTGCTGCTGCGCGGCGTGCGCCCGGGCAGCTACCCGCGCGGCGGCAGCGTGCACCTGCGGCTGTGGGCCGCCGAGCGGCTCGCCGAGCTGACCGGCGCGACCAGCGTCGCCGGTGCGTCGTGGATGATCACCTACGCCAAGGCGCTCGGCGCCCAGCTCGGCCCCGACGTCGACCTGCACTCCGCGCCGCCGGTCACCGGCCTGCTCAAGCTCGGCCGCGGCGCGGCGATCGAGCCGGAGGTCGACCTGTCCGGCCACTGGGTCGACGGCGATGTCGTGCGCATCGGCAAGGTGCGCATCGGCGCGGGCGCCCGGGTCGGCTCCCGCAGCACCCTGATGCCCGGCGCCCGGATCGGCAAGGGCGCGCGGATCGCCGCCGGCTCGACCGTGGCCGGCGCCGTGCCGGCGAACCAGCGCTGGGCCGGCTCCCCGGCGGCGCCCGCCGCCAAGGACCAGGCCGCGTGGCCCGCGCAGCGTCCCCCGCGCTCAAGGCTGTGGTCACCCTTCTGGGCCGCCGCGTACGGGCTGACCGCGCAGCTGCTGGGGCTGGTGCCGGTCGTGGCCGCCCTGCCGGCGCTCGCCCTGCTCGGCTGGACGGTCGCCGTCCGGCCGTCCGCGGGCACCGTGCTGGCCGCCGTCGCGGTGGGCACGATCGGCTATGTCGTCGGCTACGCGCTGCTGGTGCTCGTCGCCGTCCGGGCGCTGAGCATCGGCCTGCGCGCCGGATACCACCCCGTGCGGGGGCGGGTGGCGTGGCAGGTGTGGGCGACCGAGCGGCTGATGGGCATGGCCCGGGTGGGGCTGTTCCCGCTCTACGCCAGCCTCTTCACGCCGGTGTGGCTGCGGCTGCTCGGTGCCAAGGTGGGGCGCGGGGTGGAGGCGTCCACGGTGCTCGCGCTGCCGGCGATGACCACGGTCGCCGACGGGGCGTTCCTGGCCGACGACACCATGGTCGCCACATACGAGCTGAGTCACGGCTGGCTGCGGGTCGCCCCGGCCCGCATCGGCAAGCAGGCCTTCCTCGGCAACTCCGGGATGGCGGCGCCCGGCCGTTCGGTGCCCAAGCGTGGCCTCGTCGGCGTGCTGTCGTCGGCGCCGCGCAAGGCGAAGAAGGGCTCGTCCTGGCTCGGCGCACCGCCGATGCCGCTGCGCCGCACCGTCGAGTCGGCCGACACCAGCCGCACCTTCGATCCGCCGTTCCGGCTGAAGCTGGCCCGGGCCGCGATCGAGCTGTGCCGCATCATCCCGGTGATGTGCGCCGCCGCCCTCGCGGTCGGCGTCCTGGCCGCGCTCGCGTTCATGTGGCAGCTCGCCGGGCCCTGGGCCGCCGCGCTCGCCGCCGGGCCGGTGGTGCTCGGCGCGGCGATCGTCGCCGCCGCCACCGCGACGGCCGCGAAGTGGCTGCTGGTCGGGCGGTTCCGGGCCGCCGACCGCGCGCTGTGGACCTCCTTCGTGTGGCGCAACGAGCTCGCCGACACGTTCGTCGAGGTGCTCGCCGCGCCGTGGCTGGTCCGCTTCGCGACCGGCACGCCGCTGCTCACGGCCTGGCTGCGCACCCTCGGTGCGAAGATCGGCCGGGGCGTGTGGCTGGAGACCTACTGGCTGCCCGAATACGACCTGGTCCGGCTCGGCGACGGCGCCACGGTGAACCGCGGTTGTGTGGTGCAGACCCATCTGTTCCATGATCGTGTGATGAGCATGGATGAAGTGACCCTGGGCGCGGGGGCCGCACTCGGCCCGCACGGCATCATTCTGCCCGGCGCGAGCATCGGCGCGCGGACCACCGTCGGGCCCGGCTCGCTGGTGACCGCGGCGACGCCGTGCCCGCCGACAGCCGGTGGCTGGGCAACCCGATCGCGACAGTCGCGCGCCGGGCATCGACCCGAAGGTGCCGGCGCCAAGCGGCGCGACGCCCGGTGCCGACCGCTCGACCGACTCGTACCTTCCCGAGCACGGCAACGGCGGCTACCGGGTGCTGCACTACGACCTGGACCTCGACTACCGGGTCGTGTCCAACCGCCTCGCCGGGCGGGCGACCGTCACCGCGGTGGCCACCCAGCCGTTGTCGCGGCTCACCCTCGACCTCGGTCGCTTCCGGATCCAGGACGTCCGGGTGGACGGCCGGCCGGCGAAGCACGCCCACCGGCCGGACAAGCTGCAGATCAGGCCCGAGCGCCCGATCGGCGCCGGAGACACGTTCCGGGTCGACATCCGGTACGGGGGGAAGCCGGTGCCCATCTCCGGCCGGTGGGGCGACGTCGGGTGGGACGAGCTCACCGACGGGGTGCTCGTCGCCAGCCAGCCGAACGGGTCACCGTCCTGGTTTCCCTGCAACGACCGGCCCGGCGAGAAGGCCACCTTCCGGGTGGCGATCACGACGTCTTCCCCGTACGCGGTCCTGGTGACCGGTGATCCGGTCTCCCGGCGCCGGGGCGCGGGCAGCACCACCTGGGTGTACGAGCGGAACGAACCCACCTCCCCGTACCTGATGAGCGTCCAGATCGGACGGTACGAGCTGGTGGACCTCGCCGTGGGCGGGGTGGTGCAGCGCGCCGCGATCCCACCCGCCGTGCGCGCCGCCTTCGCCCACGATTTCGGCCGGCACGGCGAGATCATGGCGGCGCTCCAGCGGCTCTTCGGCCCGTACCCGTTCCACGAGTACGTCGTCGTGGTCGCCGACGACGAGCTCGACGACCCGATCGAGGCGCAGGGCATGGCCGTCTTCGGGACCAACCACGTCGACGGGCGGCGCACCCACGAGCGGCTCGTCGTGCACGAGCTGGCACACCAGTGGTTCGGCAACAGCCTGACGGTCGCGGACTGGCGGCACATCTGGCTCAACGAGGGCTTCGCCACGTACGCCGAATGGTTGTGGTCCGGGGTTTGCGGCGACCTGCCGGCGGACGCTCTGGCGGCCCACTGGTACGACCGCGTCGCGGCCCGCCCGAGGGACGTCATCGTGGCGGACCCCGGCATCGACCGGATGTTCGACCCGCTGGTCTACAAGCGCGGCGCGCTGACGTTGCACGCCGTGCGAAAGCAGGTCGGGGAGGAGCCGTTCTTCGCGCTCCTGCGCTCGTGGGTTTCCGAGCACCAGCACGCGACGGTGACGACCGAGGCGTTCCGGGCGCACGCCCAGCGCTTCGCCAGGAAGCCCCTGGACGGCCTCTTCGCCGCCTGGCTCGACGGCCCCGCGCTGCCCCCGTTCCCTCGCTAGCCCGCCCCGGGGTTGACATTGTCGCATGCTATGACTCAACCTGTTGAGACAAAGCTTGCGACATTCGGAGGTGGTGGGTATGCGCCAGGAGGATCACAAAGAGGTTGAGCAGTGGCTGGCCCTACACGGCTTGGCCGACGCCGAACCGACCCCGCTGCTCGCGACGCGGCTGGCGGTGCGGCGGCGTGCCAAGCTCGCCGACAGCATCCTGCTGGCCGGGTTCCTGATCGGCGCGGCACTCACGCACGTGTTGGGGCTGGGCACCGACGTCTCGTTCTCCCGGCTGCAGCTGCTGGTGCTGATGACGCTGGTGGTCGGGTTGCTGGTGGCGCAGTGGCTGGTCGGCTGGTGGGTGCGGCGCGTTGACACGCGGGCCGCCGCGCAACTGTCCCGGCGGGTGGCCCACCCGGTCCAGCTCGGCTGGCCGGCGGTGCTGGGCCGGCCGTATGCCATCTTCGCGGTGGCCACCTTCGCCGGCGCGGCGCTGCTCGCGGTGAGCGTGCTACCGGTCTCGGACTCCGTCCTGCGGTACGGGGCGATCATCGTGCTGATCAGCCTCGCCGGCGTGGGCGTCGGCATCATCATGCAGCTGCGCCAGGTGCTGGCGAGCCCGGCCGTGGCGGAGGACGAGGCGTCGCTCACGGCCGATGTCATCATGCGGGTCGAGGACGCCCGCGCCCTCGTCACACCCAGCCTGGTGTGGTCGCTGCCGGCCATTTTCCTGTACGGGGAATCGCTCGGCTGGTGGAACGTCGTCTCGATGGCGCTCGTGGTGGCGGGCGTCATCGCGCTCTGCCTGATCCATCTCCGGACCGCGGGTGTCGGGGCGGCGGCCCGGCGAGCCATGGCCACCCGATGATCGTCATCGACGCGGCCTCGCCGACGCCGCCGTACGAGCAGCTCCGGGCCCAGCTCGCGAGGCAGATCCAGGACCGCTCGCTCGCCGTCGGCACGAGACTGCCGACGATCCGCCGGCTCGCGGCCGACCTCGGCCTCGCCGTGAACACCGTCGGCCGGGCGTACCGGGAACTGGAGGAGGCCGAGCTGATCGAGACCCGCGGGCGGGCCGGCTCCTTCGTCTCGGCCGCCGGCGATCGGGCCCTCGAGCAGGCCCACCGTGCCGCCCGCGACTACGCGGCGGTCATCGCCAGCGTCGGCATCGAGCCCACCGAGGCGATCCGGATCGTCGAGGCGGCACTGGGCCGTGCGGCGATCTCATGACCCACGGGGTCGGCCGGCGGGTGCGTGGTGGCCGGTGAGCCTGATGCGGGGGTAGCCGGCGGTCAGCCGCCATCGGCTACCCGCCGCCGATGGCGGCGCCCGCCGAGAGCAGCCGCTCGGCCAGCGCGCGGCAGCGCTCACCGAGCTCCGGAGGATCGAGCACCTCGAAGTCGTGCCCCAGCAGGACCATGTGCATGAGGGCGAAGTCGAGGCTGCCGGCACCGCTGAGCACCTCGCAACGCTCGCTCCCGCGCGGCCGGACGACGGCCGCGGACGCCGGTATCCGCGCGCGTACGGTGTCGGCCGGCGCGTGCACGAGGAAGTGCGCCTGGTGCTGGTAGACCCGGCTCGCCACGCCCTCCTGCACGTACGTCGCCGCGTCGGGCGCCGCCCGCGGGCGGAAGCGCCAGGTGCGTGCCGACACCTCGGACATCCGGTCGACGCGGAAGCTGCGCCAGCCGTCGCGATCGAGGTCGTAGGCGAACAGATACCAGCGCCGATCGGAGGCGACCAGGCGGTACGGCTCGACCCGCCGCCGTCGCACCTCGCTGCCGGACGGGTAGCCGAAGCCGGCCTCGACCTCGTCGCGGCAGGCCCTGGCCAGCGTCATGAGCACCTCGGGATCGACCGGCGTGCGACCGCCGCCAAAGGACTCCACCGACCCGGAGAGCGCACGCACATCGTGCCGCAGCCGGAGCGGCAGCACCTGATCGAGCTTGGTCAGCGCCCGGAGCGCGGCGTCGCCGGCGCCGGCGACCGCATCGCCCGCGCCGGCGAGCAGCGAGACCGCGGTGGCGATCGCCTCCTCGTCGTCCAGCAGCAGCGGCGGCAGATTCAGTCCGGCACCGAGCCGGTAACCGCCGCCGACACCCTGGCTGGCGTGCACCGGATAGCCGAGCGCGCGCAGCCGTTCGACATCACGGCGCACCGTGCGCGGCGTGACCCCGAGCCGGCCGGCGAGCTCGGGACCGGTCCAGACCTGGCGCTGCTGAAGCAGGCCGAGCAGGGTGAGCACGCGCTCGGTCGTGCCCCGCTCGTCGCCGCCGGCGATGTCCATGGGGCCACCCTGCCAGAGATAGCGGACCGATACTGTCCGCTAGGGCGGGGCAACGCGGCCGCGTAGGCCAGCGAGGCCGGGTCGGCGCCCGGCCAGGTGCTCGATCATGTCGAGCGCCCCGGCCGGCGCGCGCTCCAGCAGCTGCTGGCGGGCCAGGGTGGCCCGGTTGAGCTCGCGCCGGCTCAGGACGTCCATCACCTGAGGGGACCGAAGAACGCGCGCAGATCCGCGGCCAGCTCGGCCGGGGCCTCCATGGCCGGGAAATGCCGGCCACGCTCGTGCTCGACCCAGTGTGCCGCGGCCGGCACCGGGATCAGCTTGCGCACCGTCTCGTCCGCGCCGAAAACCGCGAACCCCTGCGGTACGCCGGGCGGGGTGCCCCACTCCGACGAGTGTGCCTGCTCGTAGAGGGTGTGCGCGGCGCTGACCCCGCAGCCGGTGAACCAGTACAGGCTGACCGTGGTGAGCATCTGGTCGCGGTCGACCGGCAGGTCCGTCCACTCCTCGAACTTCTCCGCGATCCAGGCGAGCAGCAGCAACGGTGAGTCGACCAGGCCGTACCCGATGGTCTGCGGGCGGCTGTTCATGATCGAGAGATATCCGGATCCGTCCGTCCGGAACGCGTCCATCCGGTCCTTGATGAGCTTGTCGACCGGGTCGTCCGCGTCGAGCCGCTCGGCCATGCCCGGGATGAACGTCGCGGTCGCCGCCGCCGTCCACGGGTCCGTCACGACGTGCAGGCCGATCACGTGCTCGCCGTCGATGCCGGCCAGCGAGCCCGAGATGCCGGCCCCCACATCACCCCCGTGTACGCCGTACCGCGCGTACCCGAGCCGCCGCATCAACTCGGCCCAGGCCCGGGCGGTGCGGGCCATGGTCCAGCTGGTGCCGGCCAGGGGGGTGGAGAACGCATAGCCCGGCAGCGACGGAATCACCAGGTGGAAGTCCTCGGCGAGCGGCCCGATCAGCTCGAGGAACTCGGCGACGCTGCTCGGGTAGCCGTGCGTGATCAGCAGCGGGGTGGCGTCCACCCGCTCCGACCGGACGTGCAGGAAGTGGATGCGCTGTCCGTCGATCTCCGTCGTGAACTGCGGGAACGCGTTGAGTCGCGCTTCTTGGGCACGCCAGTCGAACCCGGTGCGCCAGTAGTCGGCGAGCTCGCGGAGGTGGTCGACGGGGATGCCGCGGGTCCACCCGGTGCCGGGGAGTTCGGCGGGCCAGCGGGCTTCGGTCAGCCGGCTGCGCAGGTCGTCGAGGTCGGCGTCGGGGATCGCGATGCGGAAGGGCTCGTTGTCCATGCCGACAACGTTAGGATCAATAGCGGAAAGCTCCGTTCCTAGATTGCCGTCAGGATCGAAGAATGCTGGAAACTTCGGCGCGGTTGCTGCGCCTCCTGTCGTTGCTCCAGATCCGCCCCGACTGGACCAGCAGCGAGCTGGCCGGTCGGCTCGGCGTCACGACCCGCACGGTTCGTAACGACGTGCAGCGGCTGCGGGCACTGGGATATCCGGTGAATGCCCGGCCGGGGGTGGCCGGCGGTTACCGGCTGGGTTCGGGTGGTGCGCTGCCCCCGCTGCTGCTGGACGACGACGAGGTGGTCGCGGTCGCGGTGGGGCTGCGCACGGCCGCGAGCGTCGCCGGGATCGGGGAGACGTCGGTGCGCGCGCTCGCCAAGCTGCAGCAGATCCTGCCGTCCCGGCTCCGGCACCGGATCAGCGCCTTCCAGGCCGCGACGGTGGCGATGCCGTCATCGGGTCCCGTTGTCGACCCCGAGGTGCTGACCGCCATCGCCGGCGCGTGCCGGGACCATCATCGGCTGGCCTTCGACTACCGGACGCATGCGGGGTCCGCGGGGCGGCGATCGGTGGAGCCCTATCGGCTGGTCCATCATCGGGGGAGGTGGTATCTGGTGGCCTGGGACTTGGACCGGGACGACTGGCGGACGTTCCGAGTGGACCGGATGGACCCGCACACGCCGACCGGGCCGCGTTTCACGCCGCGGCCGCTGCCGCCGGACCGGGAGCTCACGGCCCGGATCTCGCGGGGGGTGGGCGAGGCGACGTGGCGGTACCGGGCTCGCGTGGTCGTGGAGGCATCGGCGGATCACGTCCGAAGCCACCTTCCGATCCCGGTGGAGGTGGAGGAACTCGGCGAGGAACGGTGCGCCTTCTCACCGGGCTCGGATCACCCCGAGATGCTCGCGCTGTATCTCGGCATGCTCGACGCCGACTTCACCGTGGCCGACGCACCCGAGCTGGTGGCCGTCCTGGGCAGGCTGGCCGAGCGCTACCAGCGCGCCTCGGATGCCAGCCGCGCCCGCCACGTGACGCCGTGATTCAGCCGAGCCGCCTGGTCCTGAGTCATTTCGCATCCGCCCGACGCAGCCGGTCGGACCCGGTCGGCGGCTCCGGTCAGGACGCCGACAGGACGTCGACGACGAACCGCAGCGTGCCGGCCGGTTGCCCGCCGCTCGGCTTCTCGCCGTACGCGAGGTCGGCCGGGATGTCGAGCCGCACCCGGCTGCCGACCTTGACTCCGATCAGCCCCTGGTCCCAGCCCTTGATGACGCTGCCGGCCCCGACCTGGAAGCTGAATGCCTCCGAGCGGCTCCAGGACGAGTCGAACTCCTTGCCGTCGGCGTAGTTCACACCGACGTAGTTCACGTTGACCGTCTGACCCGACTGGACCGCCGCGCCGGTGCCCTTGATGAGGGTCGTCGTCCGGAGTTTGCTGACGGTGCCGGTGCCCGCGGTGACGGCCGGCTTCTTGCTCAGGGCCGGGTCGGCGCCCGTGGGCACCGGCGGAAACGCCGCAGCCGACTCGGCCGCGCTGGGGCTGGCGCTGGCAGCCGCGCTCGGGGCGGCAGCGCTCGGCTGCGACGACGATCGGCTGACCCACACGATCAGCCCGACGACGAGAGCCAGCACGACCACCGCGGCGCCGCCGACCGCCAGCGCCTGGCGGCGCTTCCGCATCGCCCGGGCGCGTGCCTTGGCGGCCTTGGCCTCGGCGCGCTTCTCCGCCTTGGTCCTGAGCGGCTGTCCGCCGGCGCTCTTGCGTCGCGGACCAGCGGTGGCGAGGTTGGCAGCCGCGCGGCCGCGGCTCGTTACGGAATCAGGCACCGTCCGACAATACGACACCCGGCCGGGACAAGCCGACACCTGGCGCCCGGACGCCGAGCGGATTCGTTCGGCGGACGACGGGCATGCTTCGGAAGTCCGTGGAACCGGCCCAGTACGGTGCTGAGCAGAACGAGCCGCTGATGCGCTGGCGGAGTGGCGTGCGACGAGGCAAGGTTGCCGGCAAGTGGAGTCCTGGCGGGTGAACGAGAGGTGGCTGGCCAGATGAAGTTCGGGCTGTACGGGCTGCACCGCGACCGCAACGTCGAGTCCGACGTTTTGGTCCGGCGGGCCAGATTGGCCGAGGAGGCGGGCTTTGAGTCGCTGTGGGTCGGCGACCACATCGCGCTCCCGGCGGGGGAGGGCAACCCGCCCCGGCTGGAAGCCCTGATCGCGTTGACCTACCTCGCGGCCGTGACCAGCCGGGTCCGCCTCGGCGTCGGCCTGATCGTGCTTCCGCAGCGCCAGCCGGTGCTGCTGGCCAAACAGCTCAGCTCGCTGGACGTGCTGTCCGGTGGCCGGCTGACCGTCGCCGTGGGGGCCGGCTACGTCGAGCCGGAGCTGCATGCGATGGGCGTGTCGCTCGCCGAGCGGGGTGCCCGGACCGACGAATACCTGGCCGCGATGCGTGCCCTGTGGGCCGCCGCGCCTTCGTTCAGCGGCCGGTTCGTGTCGTTCGACGGCGTCGTTCAGCACCCGTCGCCGGTCCAGCAGCCGCACCCGCCGATCGTGGTCGGGGGTCACTCGGCCGCCGCGTACCGCCGGGCCGCTCGGCACGGGAACGGTTGGTACGGCTGGGGTCTGGACGTCGACCAGACCGGGGAGGCGCTGCGCGCCCTGGCCGAGACCGCCCGCGGCGAGCAGCGGCCGGCGGCCCTCGGCGAGCTGGAGATCACCATCACCCCGCCCGGCCCGCCCGACCTCGACACCGTCCGCCGGTACGCCGACGTGGGCGTGGACAGGCTCATCATCGAGCTGGAGGGCATCGACGACACCGCGGTCGACGGCGTGATCGCCTCCGTCGGGGAGACCCTCGCCGGCCACGTCTGAATAGGACAGACGACAGCCGCACCGCCTCGGGCGTCCAGGCGTGTCCAACATCGTCCAATTCGGTGGGTCGCGCGATGATCCGCACGGCACCATTCCTCCGCACCTCGCGAACAGCGCGAGCTCGCGAAAGGAACGTTCTATGCGCTCATCGACGCTCACGCCCAGCCGGCGCATCGGCCGGATCGCGGTCACTCTGGTGGCCGGCTTCGCCGGCAGCGTAGCCCTGGCGGGCGGGGCAGCAGCGGCGACCACGTTCGTCTGCAAGTCCGCGCCGGTGCCGGCCGGCAAGGTCATCATCGCCGAGGACAGGGTGCTCGCCTGCGGCACCGGCACCAGCAAGAACGCCTGGACGATCACCGACCCGGTCCGGTCGGGCATCACCGTCTGCAAGGTGTCCCCGATCCCGGCCGGCTACGTCATCGGCGCCGAGAGCCGGCTGCTCGGCTGCCCGAACCCGACCGGCCGCAACGCCTGGTTCATCCGCGCCGCCTGACCAGGGCTGCCCGGCAGACCAGGGGCTGTCCAGCAGACCAGGGCTGTCCAACAGACCAGGGCTGCCCAGCAGACCAAGGGCTTTCCAGCAGACCAGGGGCCGCGTCCGACGCGGGGCGCGGCCCCGCCGCCGTCGCCGACGGGATCGATGTGGACTACGGGCCTTGACGCACGCCGGGAGGGCGGCATCGCCGGTCCGGTCCGGGCCGAGTTGCGGGAGATTGCCAGAATTCCCGGCATGGATGTGCGGCTTCGCCCGATTCGGCGACAGGACGTGTCAGGGCTCGTTGTTCTGCTGGGCCAACTCGGATATCCGACCGTCGAGGCGGCCGTGCACGAACGACTCGACTACTGGCTGGACGACCCCGCAAGCTGGCTCGTCGGCGCCGACGACCAGGGCGAGCTGATCGGCGTAGCGGCACTGGGTGTCGTGCCGATGCTTGAGGTGACCGGAAAGGCCGGGCGTCTGATCGCCCTGGTCGTCGACGAGCGCTACCGCGGCCGAGGCGTAGGCCAGTCGCTGGTCACGGCCGCCGAAGCACAGGCCCGTGCCGCCGGCTGCGTGAAGATGGAGATCACCAGCAGTCGCTACCGGACGAGAACCCACGAGTTCTACCAGCAACTCGGGTACGAGGACATCTGCACGGCCAGCGCCCGCTTCGTGAAGAGCCTCGCTGACGTCTAGCCGCGCGGTGTCGGCCGCCGCTCCACCCGGGCCATGCCGGGGTTCGTCTCCCTCCGCGCCACCGCAACCGGCAGCGCGGGCAACGCCGTGACCCAGACCGTCGCGCGTGCCTGCCGGCTGCCCGCGGCATGACGTGCCGCGAACACTCGGCGGGGGATCGGCGAAGGGCAGGCGACAGCAAGCCACGGCGAGCGATGGGGAGGCCTGGATGGCGGTGGTCGCGGAGGAGTCGGACGCGGAGGTGATCGGCCGGGCGCGGCAACACCCGGATGCGTTCGCCGCGCTGTTCGACCGGCACTACCGGAGGATCTACGCCTACGCCGCCCGGCGGCTCGGCGCCGGCCTGGCCGACGACATCGCGGCGGAGACGTTTCTGATCGCCTTCGACCGGCGGGACGGCTACGACCGTACCCGGGCGGACGCCGGACCGTGGCTGTACGGCATCGCGGCCAACCTCATCGCCCGCCACGCGCGGGCCGAGGCCCGGCACCTGCGCGCGCTGGCCCGCACCGGCGCCGTGGACGCGGTCGACTGGGACGGTGACGCGGTGGCCGGCCGGCTCGACGCCGCGGCGGCCCGCGGCCTGCTGGCGCAGGCGCTGGCTGCGCTGCCCGCCACCGAGCGCGAGGTGCTGCTGCTGGTCGGGTGGGCCGGACTGAGCTGCCAGGACGCGGCGAGCGCCCTGGACATACCGGCCGGGACCGCCCGTTCCCGGCTGCACCGCGCCCGCACCCAGATGCGGGCGGCGCTGGGCATGACCAACTCGAACCTCGACCCGGAGGTGGACGAATGATGGACGACCTGCGAATCCTGCGCGTGCTGGGCGGCCCGGACCCGGTGCCCGACCCGGACAGCGAGACCCGGGCGCGCGCCGCGCTGCTCACCCGGGCCCAGGCCGCCCCGGTGGGCGCCGCCCGGCGTACCCGATGGGGTCGCCTGGGTTGGCGGATCGCGGTGCCGGCGGTCGCGGCAGCGGTCGCGGTCGGCGGCCTGGTCGCGGTGGAGCTGGTCGCGGTGGAGACCGTCGGCCCGGTCACCCGGGACGGCCCGGTCGTGCCGGGACTGCCGGCAGCCAAGCCGGCCAACGCGGCCGAGGCCCTGGGGTACGCCGCGGCGGCGGCCACCCGCCGGCCGTTCACCACGCCGCGGCCGAACCAGTGGCTGTATCTGGAGACGCGGACGACGTCCGGCAAGGGGCCGGGCGGGTTCGTCGCCAGTGGTCCCTACGAGACCTACACGAGCCGCGTGTGGCGGCGCATAGATGGCAAGCAGCTGGCCTCCTACAAGCGCGGCAAACTGGTCACCTATCCCAGCAACATGGCGACGCCCGGGTTCGACTTCGCGACGCTCGCGAACTTGCCCCCAGACCCGGAAGCGGCGCTGGCCTGGGTGCGTGGACAGGTCGGCGGCGTCGGCGGCGGCACCCGCGACGGCGAGGATGGGATCGCCTTCACCACGATCAACGCGATCCTGCGGGACCACCTGTTGCCGCCGGCCGTGGAGTCGGCGCTGTTCCACGCCCTGAGCAAGCTCTCCGGCGTCACCCTGGTGCCGGACGCGGTCAACCTCGACGGCCGGCCGGCCATCGCGGTCGGTCGCGTGCAGGACGGCTGGCTACGGAGCGAGATGCTGCTCGACCCGGCGACCTACCGGCTGATCGGGGAGCGGGCGGTGGCGATCGCCGACCACACCAACCGCGCCGACGACGGCACCTCGAAGATCAAGGAGGGCACCGTCCAGTACCTCGTGGTGCGCAGCGGTGCCGCGATCGTCGACACGCCCGGCCAGACCGGCTGACCCGTTGCCCCGCCCTCGCTGCTCCTTGCATTTTCCCGAACGTTCGGTAAACTATGGCCATGGGCAGAGCCGCGAGTGTCGACGATGAAGTGATCTACGCGCGGCTCGCCGAGGTCTTCCGGGTGGCCGGCTATGCGGGGGCCTCGCTGTCCGCGCTGTCGGAAGCGGTGGGGCTGCGGCGGGCCAGCCTGTATCACCGGTTCCCGAGCGGCAAGCCCGCGATGGCGGCGGCCGTTCTGGACAGCGTCGAGGTCCAATTCGCCCAGATCCTGCAGCCGCTCGCATCGGCGCCGGAGGTCGCCAGTGGCGTGGCCGAGATGGCCAGCCGGATGGCACGCTTCTACACCGACGGCCGCCTGGCCTGTGTCCTGGACACGATGACCCTCGCCGGGGCGCCTGAGGAGCTCAAGGCGCAGGCTGCCCGCCTCGCCCGGGGATGGATCCAGGCCATGGCCGACGCGGCGGTCCGGGCGGGGGCGACCGAGACCGAGGCGAGCGGCCGGGCCCGCGCGGCGCTGGTCCGCATCGAAGGCGCCCTGGTGGTGTCGCGCGTCCTCGACGACCCCTCCGTGTTCGAGCAGGTCCTCGCCGACCTGCCCGGCCTGCTCGCGCCCTGACTCGACCTGCCCGACCTGCTCGCGTCCTGAGCCGACCTGCCCGGCTGCTCGCGCCCTGGGCCGGCCTGGGAGAGGGCTGCCCGCAACACCTTCCGACTCGCCTGGCGGCGACCCCATCGAGGAGCAGCGGATGTCGCATTCCATCGACCAGCGGCCCCGGTCCGGACCGGCCCGGACCACATCGTCTACCAGGGACGGCTTGGGCGCCGATCACGCCGGCGAGCAGGCGATCCAGCAGCAGGCGCACGAGGGCGGCCCGGGCTGGGGATCGTCCATGTTCGGCCCGGAGATCCCGCACGGGTTCTACCCGTTCATCCGCGCCCAGCGCATGCTGATCATCGGGGCGGCCGACGACGAGGGCGCGATCTGGTCGTCGATCGTGTCCGGGCCGCCCGGCTTCGCTCAGCCGCTGGATGACCGCACCGTCGTCATCGACGCGCTCCCCGCGCCCGGGGATCCGCTTCGCGAGGTCTTCGCGGCGGAGCGGGACATCGGCATCCTCGCCCTCCAGCCGCAGACCCGGCGCCGCATCCGGGTGAACGGAGTGGCCAGGCGCGAGGGGGACCGGCTGCTGGTGCGCACTGAGCAGGTGCTCGGCAACTGCCCGAAATACCTGCAGGCCCGAGTCGTGACCGGAACGGCCGAAGCCGAGTCCGCGGGGGCCGCGGTGACCGGCCGGGAGCTCACCGAGGGCCAGCGGCGCTGGATCGAGGAGGCGGACACCTTCTTCATCGCCAGCCGCTCGCCCGAGCACGGGGCCGACTCGTCGCATCGCGGTGGCATGCCGGGCTTTGTCGCCGTGCCGGGGCCGCGCCGGCTCCGCTGGCCCGACTACACAGGCAACCAGTTCTACATGACGTTGGGCAACCTGCACCTCAACCCGGCGTCCGGCCTGCTGTTCCTGGACTGGGAGCACGGACACACCCTGCAACTGACCGGCGCGGCCCGGATCGACGCGGATCCCGGCAGCGCCAAGGCATACCCCGGCGCTCTGCGGGTCGTGGAGTTCGACATCGACACCGTGGTGCAGATCGACAAGGCGAGCCCACTGCGGTGGGAATTCCAGGAGTATTCCCGCTTCAACCCGCCCACCGGCGCCCACTGACGGGTGGTCGACGATCGCGGCCCAAGGTCTCCTATGCGACGTCGGGGCGTGTCATCAGCGGCGACCGCAGATGCAGCGCCAGGCTGGGGCCGGTCAGAGGCACGGTGCTCCACGTCGCGACGGCTGTCTCGGCGTCGGCGTCGATCACCAGCCGGACCCGGTGCGGGGTGGTGATGACGTAGAGGTCGGCGACGAAGGTGTCGTCCTGCCAGGCGCCGGCCGCGACGACGGGGCGGCCCAGCGGTGAGCTTTCCCGCCATTCACCGTGGCCGACCCCGACGGCGAGGGACGGCCCGAGCCGCAGGAGCCACCCACGGTCGGCGGGATCGACGATCACCGTGGTTCCGTCGGGCAGGGCCGAGTCCTCGGCGCGGGCGTCGAGTCTCGCCTTGACGGAACGCTCCGGGGCGGCCGAACCCGGCACCGCCGCGAGTGACAGCCGCCGCAGCCGCGCGGCGAGGACCTCGTCGTCCCGGGTGCTCGCCGCGTCGTCCAGGCCGGGCAGCAGGCACTCCCAGAGAGCGTCGAACACGCCCTGAGCCTCCCCTTGGGCGGTCACGGCGACCACGAGATCGTGCTCCGGCACCACCACGCACTGCTGGCCGAAGGCGCCGTGACCGTGGTAACCGTGCCGCGACATCCAGAACTGGTAGCCGTAACCGCAGCCGAAGTCGACGTCGTCCGACCCGTCGTCCTTGAATTGCACGCTGTCGATGTGCCGTCCGGTCGCGAGCCGCACCCATTCGCGCGGGACGAGCTGCCGGTCGCCCCAAACGCCGCCGAGCAGCAGCAGTTCTCCGAAGGCGGCGACGGCCTCGGTCGTGAGGTGCAGTCCGTGGAAGCCGAAGGCGGCGCCGCTGGCCACCCGATCCCATTCGGCGTGGTCGACACCCATCGGCTTGAAGAGGCGGTCGTCGAGCAGCTCCGGCAGGCCGCGCCCAGTGACCCGTTCCACCATCCGGGCCAGGACGTAGCTGGTCGGGTTGTCGTAGGCGTGCCGCGTTCCCTCGGCTTCGGGAAACGGTACGCGCAGGAAGCCCTTCACCAGGTCGTCCGGTTCCAGTCGCCAGGCCTCGGCGAGGCTGTCTGTACGGTGCCCGGTCGTCATGGACAGCAGGTGGTGAACGGTGAGGCGGCGTGCGCGTGCCGAGATGCCGGCCGGCACGTGCTCGGGCAACACGTCCACCACCCGGTCGTCCAGCGAGAGCAGCCCGTCGGCGATCGCGAGCCCCACGGCGACCGAGGTGAACGACTTGGTCAGCGAGTAGAGCAGGTGCGGGCGCTCGGCCGAGTACGGCGCCCACCAACCCTCGGCGACGACGTGACCGTGACGCATGATCATGATGGAGTGACACTCGATGGAATCGGCTTCGAGCCGGTCCAGCAGCGCGGCGATCGCACGGGACGACGTCCCCGAGGCGGCCGGTGTCGACCGCGGCAGCAGGGCGCGCTGAGAAGGCATCCAGGCACCCTAACAAGGCCGCTCCCTCGATCCTCGCGCCTGTTGAGCCATCAACCGTGTGGAGGCCTTCCGGCCCCGTGATCTCAGGCCGGTCATTCGCCGATGTCGTTCCAGTAGCCGCAGCCGGCAGCGGTGGTCGATCTCGACGACGTCACAGACCTCGGGTTGTCCAGCAACGCGCTCCATCCATTGTGCAGTCGGCGCCCCGTGCACCGTCGGAACAGTCGCCGACGATCCGCGACCTGTGCTGTCGGTTCGATGTTCACCGGCGGCGCGCGACTCTCGGCCATATGGTCGGAGATAGCGGACCGATCCTGTCCGCTAGGGGTGGCAGGGTGGGCTCATGGACCCGAACGGCTCGACGGCCCCATCCCGAGGCGCCCGGAGCCGATCCGGTGCCGGTGCGACGTCTGTCCGCACCCGAAACCGTCCGCACCCGAATCTATCCGCACCCGAAACCCGACACGAACGGAGCAACCCGATGAGCCGCGAGATCCAGGTCACCTTCGATGCCCACGACCCGGCGGCGCTGTCGTCCTTCTGGCGCGACGCGCTGGGCTACGTCCACCCCGGTCCGCCCGGAGTCGATCTGCCCGCGGGTGCCGACCCGCTGGCCGCATGGGCCGAGTTCCTCGACCGCATCGGTGTGCCCGAGGACCAGCGCAACACGCGATCGGCCATCGAAGACCCGGACGGGCGGGGCCCGCGGTTGTTCTTCCAGCAGGTGCCGGAGGACAAGGTCGCCAAAAACCGTCTCCACCTCGACGTTCGTGCGGCCCCCGGCCTGCAGGGCGAAGAGCGCATGGCTGCGCTGGAAGCCGAGTGCGGCCGGCTCGAGGCGCTGGGAGCGACCAGGATTCGCCGGTACGAGCCTGAACCGCCCATGAGCGCCGGCTTCATCGTGATGGCCGACCCCGAAGGCAACGAGTTCTGCCTCGACTAGTGCGCTGACCTTGAAGGACCGCCGGACTCGGCCAGTGCTCCGGGTGTGCGGTGTTGGCTGCCGCGAGGTGCGCTCGGTAGCCTCGGCCCGTGCGCGCTGATCTGCCCGTGACCCAGTTCGCCTTTCCTGGTCCGCTGCGCGACAAACTGGTCGCGGCAGTGCTCGACGGCACCAAGACCGCCACGACGGGTCTGCTCCAGGACTACGAGCTCGATGACGAACCGCTGCCGGTTGTCGGCGCTCGATCTGCCGTGGTCGACTCGGCCGGTCATCGGGTCACGGTGATCGAAGTGACCGAGGTGCGTGTCACCCGACTCGGCGATGTCGATCTCGACCATGCCCGAGACGAGGGTGAGGGGTATGACTCGGTCGCTGCCTGGCGAGCCGGTCATGAAGAGTACTGGCATGGCACTGACTACCGAAGCTGGTTGGGCCGGCCAGGATTTGTCGTGAACGACGACACGCTGGCGCTCCTGAAGCGGTTCCGTCTGGTCGAGAGGCTCTGACCCCTGGCAGGTCGCCGGGAGTCGGTCGGGATGTTCACGAGCAGCCCAGCAGGTGCCGTGGCAAGGGCGGATAACAGCGTGCCCAGGAAGGCGCCCGGGTTGTCGGCTGCCACCGTGGTCAGTGGCTTGAACTTGCTCACCAGGATGACAATCTTCGTCCTGCGGATTGTGGCTTCCGCCGGCACTTCGATGCGCCCGTACTGGGCTGAGTCCTGGATGTCCCGATCAATTTCACAGTTTGTCGCGAAGCGCGAAGCGATCTGTCGTGCGAGACGACTGAATGAATCTGCGACCTCGGCCCGACCGTAGTCAGCCGGAAATTCCGGCCATTCGGGATCATCCAGGGCTATTGAGTAATTCTTCAGGCATTGAGCGTAGCGAGACGCCGACCGGTCGCGAGGATGGGCGTCCTTGCCTGCTGCCGACGTGAGTGTCGGCCTCGCCGCAGCCCTGACGACCGCCCTCATCACGCGCGGGCTGGCAAGCGCGTCGCTGGGCCGGGGGAACCTTCGGGCGGGTCCAGAGCCCTTAATAGGGGTATGGGCTTGCATCGTGGGGCGGATCCCGCCGGCTATGAG
The DNA here is from genome assembly GCF_003947245.1 of Actinoplanes sp. ATCC 53533. Classification (NCBI taxonomy): domain Bacteria; kingdom Bacillati; phylum Actinomycetota; class Actinomycetes; order Micromonosporales; family Micromonosporaceae; genus Actinoplanes; species Actinoplanes sp. ATCC 53533. The sequence continues at coordinate 176,095 of NZ_QHHV01000059.1, forward strand.
GATTTCGTCGCCAGCCGGTACCGCGAACTCGTTCGCTTCGGCGCGTTGCTGATGGCGGACGCCAGGCTGGGTGAGGACCTCGCGCAGGAGGGGCTGATCGCGGCTTATCGGTCGTGGCGCAAGCTGGCTGTTCCGGAGGGGCGACCCGAGGCGTACGTCAGGCGGGTGATGGTCCGTGCCGCGCGGCGGGCCCGGCGCCGGCGTTGGCGCGACGAGGTGCCGACCGGGGAGCTGCCGGATGCGTCCGGGCTTGATTTCGAGGGCCAGTCGGATCTGAGCGTTCAGGTGTTCACCGTCCTGCGCGGGCTGCCCGTCGGTCAGCGTGCGGTGCTCGTGTTGCGGTTCTGGGCCGACGCCTCCGAGGCGGAGGTGGCGCAGGAACTCGGCATCGCCGTGGGCACGGTCAAGAGCCGCATGTCGCGTGCCCTCGCGGCGTTGCGCCCCGTCGGCCTGTCTTTCGAGACTTCCAAGGAGACTTCGTGACTTCCGACAGCATCGGTGAGCTGCTGGAACGGGCCGCCGCGTCGGTGACGCCGACCGAGCCGGATCCCGCCGCCACAATGGTCAGTCTTGGGCGGCGCAGCGTACGTCGCCGCCGTGCCTGGGGGGCCGCCGGGGCCGTCGCCGCCGCGGTGGCGGCGGTCGTGGCCGTACCCCTGGCACTGTCTTCGCCGGAGCGGTTTGACTCCGCTCAGCCGAAAGGTACAACGGTGGAATACGGCGGCCTCAAGGTCGTCGTCCCGCAGGGCTGGCGGACCAGCAGGTCCGCGCAGTTCGACGCCTGCAACGCCGAGGAGCACACCGTCTACCTGGCCGAGCAGTGGGACTTCCGGGCCGGGCCGCAGTCCGGTGGCACCTGCAAGTCCGAGGGCAAGGTGTGGATGGCCGTCACGCTCAACGGCGTCGGCCAGCCCCTCAGCCCGAACCTCCTGATGGTCAAGGACGAGCAGGTGATCGATGTCGAGCAATCCGACCGGCTCCCGTCCGTGTGGACCTACGTCGCGCTCGACAACGGGACACCCCATCCGGCCGCCTTCATCTCGGCGGACGAGGCGGGCCGCCAGAAGCTGCTCGAGCGCATCACCTGGCCGGCCGGCCCACCGGCACCACCCTCGGGTGGCCTGGCGTTGCCCGACCGTCCCACCAGCATCGTCGCCGACGGGCCGCCGCCCAGCAACTTCATGGCGGTCGTGGACGACGCCAAGACGGTCGCGCGGATCCGGGGAAAGCTCGCCGAACTGCGTGATCCGGTGCCGGCCGGCGAGGCCTGCATCCTGCGGAAGCCCGGCTCGGTCGGATTCTCGCTCGATGCCGACAAGGATGGAGTGCTGATCGTGGTGGGCGACGCGTCCTGCCCGCAGGCGATCTCCACCGGCGGCGGCCGCGTCCAGGTCCCGGCCGGGCTCGGTCAGGAACTGTACGACCTCATCGTCGCGAAGAGCATCAAGTGAGCTGACAGGCGAGAGTCCCGCCGCGGCACAAGCCGGAGACGCGCGCGCGAAAGTGAACGCTTCTGGCTACCGTGGCCGGATGGATCATCCCGATCAGGTGGCCGGTTACGTCGCCCGGACCGTGCTGGGCGAAGCGAACACTCCGGAGTCGTTGGCCGCCGGGGCCTGGTCCACGGCGTACGCGCTGACCATCGCCGGGCGGGCCATGGTGCTGCGGGTCAGCCGGTACGGCGGGGACTTCGCGAAGGACGAGGCCGTCAGCGCGGTCGTGGGTGGCATGCTGCCGGTGCCGGCGATCACCGCCCGGGGCGAGGCCGCCGGGTGGGCGTACGCCGTGTCGGAGCGGCTGACCGGCACGGCGCTCGACGATCTCGACGCGAGTGCCGTCGCCGCCGTCCTGCCCGACCTGTTCGATGTCATGGACGCCATCGGCCGGATCGAGGTCAACGGCCACGGCTACGGCACCTGGGATCCGTCCCGAACGGCTCCCTACCGCTCCTGGCCGGAATACCTGCTCGCTGTCGAGCACGAGACGCCGCGAGTGCCGGGTTGGCGGGCCGCCCTGGCCGCGTCCGACATCGGTCTGGAGCCGTTCGAACGGGGCCTGGCCACGCTGCGCCGGCTCGCGCCGGACCTGCCGGACGAGCGCCGCATGATCCACGACGACCTGCTCGCCCGGAACGTGCTGGTCGAGGGCGACCGGATCTCGGGCGTCCTGGACTGGGGCAGCGCCTGCTTCGGCGATCCGCTCTACGACGCCGCCTGGCTGCTGTACTGCTGGGGGTGGTATCCGCAATGGTCCTCGGTCGACATCGAGGCGGCGATCGGACGCCGCTGGAACCCGGATCCTGCGGCGTTGCGCGCGTACCGGATCCATATCGGCCTGGGCTCGATCGGCTACTGCGCCACCCGCGACCGCTGGGACGACGTGGCCCTCAACGCGGAGTGGCTGCTCGCGCTCGCTTGACCCGAGCAGGTCTGGCTGTGCTCCGGGGGGCCGCCTCAGCAGCACGCCGACCGAAGCGTCATGCGTTGCTGCGGGCCCGGCCCGGTGCGGTAACAGCAGCAACGTCGCCCTCGCCGCCGCCGTGCACCGGCCGGTCGCGAGACCGGCCGGCAGCTGTCGGGCCGAGCCGCTGGTCACACGCTGATGGTGAGCCGCACGATGGTGGACCTCGGTGCCTCCTGGCTTCCGCCGCCGGAGGCGAACGGCACGACGTACCACTCGAAGGTGTGGCCGTTGCGGCCCGGCTTCAGCAGTGGTGCGTCCTGCGCGGACGGGGTCGTGCTCCACAGGTCGCGGCGGACGAAGTTCTCGCCGGCGGTGACGTCGCGCGAGTAGATCCAATACCACATGTCCCGGCCGTAGTCGTCCCAGCTCAGGTTCACGGTGCCGCCGGGAGTGACTGTCGCGGTGAGTGTCGTGGATCGGGTCAGTGGCGGACAGCCCCCGTTCGCCTGCTGGGCGGGCGCCCAGGCGTCATACCAGGTGTTGTCCGGAGCTGCCGCTGCCGCTGCCGCTGCCCTGCCGGTCGGGGCCGGCACGTCGGCCGGGCGTGCCGGGCCGGCGGGCCCGGGGAGGCCGGTCGCGGTGCGGATGCCGGGCCGGTACGCGGACGGGCCCGGGGTCGCGGTCGTGGGGACCCCGGACGTGGCGGCACCGGCCTGGAACATCTGCACCGGCACGTTCAGGAACCGGGGCCGGTAGATGCTGCCGTCGTGGTCGACCCGGGTATGGCAGCCGATGCTGACGTCCGAGCTGTTGACGTTGTACGAGACGACGACCGTGCCGGCCGCACCGAGGCCGGGATGCAGCCGTGCCTCGTAGAAGAACTGGCGCTTGTGCGCGGCGTCCCGTGGCCCTTCCGGCGGGGTGTAGAGGCGCACCTTGCCGCTGCCGAAGCCGTACGGCGTCGTGGCCGGGTGTGCGACGATGTCGCCGCCGTTGAGGTCGGGCTCGTGCTGGATGAGCCAGTAGGAGCCGTTGACGGACGCCACGCTGAACCCGTTCTCCACGTACAGGTCGTCGGAGACGGGCCCGGCGGCGGCCTGATCTCCCGCGGCCGACCAGGTGTTCTGCCCGTGCCCGGTGTTGAAGAGCCAGCGGCCGGGGTTGGTGAGGTCCGCAGGCGCGGCGGAGGCCAGGTAGAGCTTGCGGTTGTTGAACTGGTCGACGACGCCGGCGCCGTAGATGTAGACCGTCGAGCCCACCTGGAGCAGGCCCACACCCCAGTTGATCGGGTGGCTGCCGTAGGTGTGGCGCGGCGGGATGAGCGTCGGCTGGATGGAGATGGGGTTGGCGCTCTCCAGCGCGCTGACCGGGATCGACGCCACGGCGGCGTTGGTGTCCGTCCACGATGAACCCTGCCGCACGTTGCGGTAGAAGAACTTCACCACGTTGCTGCCGACCAGGATCCCGTCACCCGGCCAGTAGAAGCCGGCCCCGGACTCCGCGAACGGCGTCTTGGCGTACCGCTCCGCGAACGGGATCGACGTGTCGGTCTCCCGGCAGGTGTTTCCGCCGGTCACGGTCCGCAGGCTGGTGCCGTTCTGGATGATGATGGAGTTGTTCAGGAAGCTGCGGTAGAAGCCGAGCGGTCGCTCGCTCACCGCGTTGAGGTAGGTGTCGGCGAAGAACCAGGCCCGCTTGCCGCTGGGCAGCCGCACCGACTGGGTCGCGTCGGCTCCGCTCCAGTCCGCGCAGCCGGCCGCGTCGCCGTAGCCGTTGAACATGGTGTTGAGCGCCGTGTTGGGGGTCGCCGCGGCGGCCGCCTCGGCGCGGGCCGGCTGCGCTCCTGGCAGCAGGGCGGCAGCCGCGAGCGCTGCGATGAGGATCCTGGCCGGCTCGGTGATTCGTCTGCGCATCGAGACTCCTCTGTGCGTCGGGTACGTCCTCAGTCAACCCGACGGGAAGCTCTACAGTGTCGCGATGCATAGACGAACTTTCTTGGGTGCACTTGCCGGCACGGCCCTGGGCGCACCCGCCGCGGCGTTGCTCGGCGACGAGCCGGCGGAGGCGGCGACCTCCTACGTGATGGCCACCGAACAGGCGACCGGCCGCATTCTGCGGTTCAACCCGGCGCGCTGGAGCGGCGGAACGGTGCTGTGGAAGGCGCCCAGCCGCACCGGCACGTGGACCAACCTGTCCGACGTGAAGCGTCGCAGCACGAGCAGGTGGGGCAACGTCATGCTGGTCACCGCCTCCGGCGCCGGGAACTACCTGGGCAAGGTGGCGATGATCGACGAGAGTGCGATCGGCTCGGGAGGCACCGGCGGGATCGTCTGGCAGGCCAATGTGGACGGCAATCCGCACTCCATCGAGCGCATCGAGGGCAAGGGTGCGATCGTGGTGGCGACCTCCAAGGGCCCGACCGGGTCGGCCGGCGGCGGCGGGCTGAGCCTGTTCGTGCCCGCCAGCAACGGAGGTAAGCCGGCCACCTCCCGGGTGAAGTTCTACAGCTTCCCGGGTGCGCACGGGGTGCTCTACAGCCGCTCCGGCCACCTTCTCGCGGTGGGCAAGGGCGAGGTGCGGGCCTACAAGGTGACCGGCAACGGCGCCGGCACGAGGCTGGCGCGGGACTTCGGGGCCAGCTTCAGCGACGGGGCCGGCCGGGCGAAGACGGGCCACGACATCCTGCCCGACCACGACGCCGCCGACACGTTCTTCTTCACCTCGTCGTACAACGTGCGGAAGGTGAAGCTGGTGTACGACCCGCTCGGCTGGCGTTTCAGCACGCTCTCCACGGTCAGCACGGCCGACCACGTCAAGGCGTACACCCGGCTGCCCAACGGCGTGCGGACGTGGATCGTGCCGGGTAGCGGTGAGGGCGACTGGAGCAAGACGATTCACTTCTCCTCCGGCAACCACGCCAAGAGCGGAGCGCGCTTCTACCGGGTGCGCTACTACACCACCGCGTTCCACTGATCTGGATCTGACGGCGATCTGTTCGTTGCGGGCGGGTCAGGCGGAGGCCCGCCCGGCCGCGGCCATGCGGGCGCCCCGGCGGCGGTGCCGGTCGGCGGGGACGACCATGGGGGTGCCGGTCTCGGGGTCGTCGATGACGCGGCACGGCATCGAGAACACCTTCTCGACGAGGTCGGCCGTCATCACCTCGGCCGGTGCGCCCTGGGCGAGCACCTCGCCGGCGCGCATGACGATGAGCTCGGTGGCGTACCGGCAGGCGTGGTTGAGGTCGTGCAGCACCGCGACGACGGTGCGGCCTTCCTCGTGGAGTTCGGCGCAGAGGTCGAGGACCTCGAACTGGTGTGCCAGGTCGAGGAAGGTGGTCGGCTCGTCGAGCAGCAGGATGGGCGTCTGCTGGGCCAGGGCCATGGCCAGCCAGACGCGCTGACGCTGCCCGCCGGAGAGCTCGTCGACGAAGCGGTCGGCGAGGTCGGCGACCTCGGTCAGGCGCATCGCCTCGGCCACCGCCGTCTCGTCCTCCGGCGACCATTGCCGCAGCATCCGCTGGTGGGCGAACCGGCCGCGGGCGACCAGCTCCTCCACCACGACACCGCCGGGCACGACCGGCGACTGGGGGAGCATGCCCAACTGCTTGGCGATGTGCTTCGACGGGTACGAGGCGATCGCGTTGCCGTCCAGATAGACCGCCCCGGCCTGCGGCTTCAGCACCCGGGCCAGCGCGCGCAGCAGCGTCGACTTGCCGCACGCGTTCGGGCCGACGATCACGGTGAAGGATCCGTCGGTGATCCGGACGTCGAGGTTCTCGGCGACCACCCTGCGGTCGTAGGCGAGGGTGAGGGAGTCGGCCTTGAGCCGGGCGTCGTCGGTCATCGCGTCTTCCTCATCCTCGGGTGCGTCGTTCGCGGAACAACAGCCAGGTCAGGTAGACACCGCCGAGGGCGGCGGTGATGACGCCGACCGGGATGTCGTTGCCGGGCAGCGTGTGCTGCGCCGCCCAGTCGCCCGCGGCGAGCAGGGCGGCGCCCATCGCGGCGGCGGGCAGGATCCCCGCCTGCGGCGACCGCGTCAGCCGGGCGGCCAGCGGCGGGGCGGCCAGCGCGACGAAGGCGATCGGGCCGGCGGCGGCGGTCGCGCCCGCCGACAGACCCACGGCGGCGAGCGCGAGCACGGCCCGGCTGCGCTCCACGGGTACGCCGTGCAGCACGGCGATCTCGTCGCCGAGGGAGAGCATGGTGAGGTGCCGCCCGTAGTGCAGGGCCACGGGGAGCAGAACAGCCAGGGTGCCGCCGACGATCACGACCTCGGTCCAGCCGCGGCCGTTGACGCTGCCGATGAGCCAGACCTGCGCGGCGAGCGCCTCGTCGAGGTGGCTGCGGTAGATCAGGTAGGAGTTCGCGGCCTCCAGCAGGGCGGACACGCCGATGCCCATGAGGATGAGCCGGAACGGCTGGGTGCCCCGGCGAAACGCCAGCAGATAGATCGCCGCCGAGGTGATCAGGCAGCCGATGATCGCGCCCGCGGAGACCTGGATCCCGCCGCCGCCGAGGATCAGCATGACCACCAGCGCGCCGGTCGCCGCGCCCACGGTGAGACCGACGAAGTCGGGGCTGCCGAGCGGGTTGCGGGTCAGGCCCTGGAAGATCGTGCCGCTCGCGCCCAGCGCCGCGCCAACCAGCAGGGTGACCAGCACCCGGGGCAGCCGCAGCTGGTAGACGATGAAGTCGGTGCCGGCGTCGCCCCGCCCGGCGAGGCTGCGGAGCACGTCCGCGACCGGGACCGGGAAGTCGCCGCTGGACAGGTTGACCAGCGCGATGGCCAGCGCGGCGAGCAGCAGCGCGGCGCCGACGGCCAGCGCCCGCACGTGTACCCGTACCGAAAGACCGCCGCCGCGGAGCACGACCCGGGCGCCCTGGGCGCTCACAGGACACTCAGCCGGCGCCGGCGGCACAGCGCGATGAACAACGGCGCGCCGAGGAACGCGGTGACCACCCCGACCGGCAACTCGGCCGGCGCGACCAGCACCCGGCCCAGCACGTCGGCGCCGAGCAGCAGCGTCGGGCCGAGCACGAGGGAGTAGGCGAGAATCCAGCGGTGGTCGGAGCCGGTGACCACCCGGGCGATGTACGGGACGGCGAGGCCGACGAACCAGATCGGCCCGGACGCGGCGGTGGCGCCGCCGCACAGCAGGGTGACCGTGAGGATGCCGAGGACCCGGATCCGGCCCGGGTGCGCCCCCAGCGACGTCGCCGACTCGTCGCCCATGCTGAGCGCGTTCAGCTGCCGGCCGAGGACGACCGCGAGCAGGATCCCGGCCAGCAGGAACGGCATCACCTGCAGGATGGTGGCGGTCTCCCGGTCGGAGAGGGAACCGACGTCCCAGTGCCGGTAGCGGTCGAAGGCGCCGCGGTGGGTGACCAGGACGGCCCAGATGATCGCGCCGAGCACCGCCGAGAGGGACACGCCGGCCAGCACCTGTCGTTCCGGGGTCGGCGCTCTGCCGGAACCGCCGAGCGCGAACACCGCGGCCGAGGTGAGCGCGGCGCCGGCGAAGGCGAACCAGACGTATCCCGTGGCGGTGGAGACGCCGAGGAAGGCGACGGCGATCACCACGCCGGTGGCGGCGCCGAGATTCACCCCGAGCAGGCCGGGCTCGGCCAGCGGGTTGCGGGTCAGCGCCTGCATCACGGTGCCGGCCAGGCCGAGCGCGGCACCCACGCCGATCCCGAGAAGGGTACGCGGCAGGCGGAGCTGGTGGACGATGACGGACTCCGGCGATCCGTCCTCCTGCCACAGCACCCGCCAGACCGTGGCGAGGCCCACGGTGCGGCTGCCGATGGCCACGCTCAGCGCCACCGCGGCCAGGAGCAGGGCTACGCCGATCGCCAGACCGATCCACCGGCGCCCGGATCGCACGGACGGTCTGCGGGCGGCCCCGTCCGGCGTGGCCGTCCGCTGCGCCAGGGGTGTGCCGGTGCCCTGGGTCAACGCGCACTCCGTCCATCCGCCTGTTGCTGTTAGGTGAGGCTAACCTACACTTCGGCTCGAGGTCGCCGCCCAGGGGCCTCATTTACCGAGACTCACCGAGATTTACCGAGACTCACCGAAGGGATGCAGCCGTGCGGCTACTTTCGATCCGGCGGACCGCCACGGTGGCGGCGACCGGGCTCCTCCTCCTTCTCGCCGCCTGCGGCCCGAACTCGGAGCCGGACGAGGCCGCCGGGGGCAGCAGCCAGGCGGCCGCGGCTACCGGCTTCCCGGTCTCGCTGGAGAACAAGTTCGGCACGACGACGATCGCCGCGGAGCCGAAGCGGATCGTGACCGTCGGCCTGGTCGAGCAGGACGCCCTGCTCGCCCTCGGCGTGGTCCCCGTCGCCACCACCGAATGGTTCGGCAAGAAGCCCGGTGCGGTCTGGCCCTGGGCCGAGGCCGCGCTCGGCAGCGCGCCGAAGCCGCAGGTGCTCACCAACACCGACGGCGTCCAGTTCGAGAAGGTCGCCGCCCTGCGCCCCGACCTGATCCTGGCGGTCTACTCGGGCCTGACCGCCCAGGACTACGCGACCCTGTCGAAGATCGCGCCGACCGTGGCGCAGCCGAAGGACCAGGTCGACTACGGCGTCTCCTGGCAGGACCTCACCCGTACGGTGGGATCCGCCGTGGGCCGCAAGGCCCAGGCCGACAAGCTCGTCACCGACACCGAGGCCCGCTTCGCCGCCATCCGCGAGGAGCACCCGGAGTTCGTCGGCGCGACCGGCATGATGGCCACGACCTGGGAGGGCTATTACGTGTACGGCCCGCAGGACCCGCGCGGCCGGCTGCTCACCGACCTGGGCTTCAAGCTCCCCGACGGCCTCGCCGAGGTGACCGGCAAGGAGTTCGGGGCGAACCTGAGCAAGGAGCGCACCGATCTGCTCGACACCGGCGTGCTGATCTGGCTGGTCGAGAAGTACGCCCCGGACAAGGCGAAGGTCCAGTCCGACCCGCTCTACGCCAAGCTCAAGGTCAAGACCGAGGGCCGGGACATCTACCTGGAGAACGAGGAGCTCGTCGGCGCCGCCACGTCGTTCATCTCGGTCCTGAGCCTGCCGCTGCTGCTCGACAAGCTGGTGCCGCAGATCGCCGCCGCGGTGGACGGCAACCCCGCCACGGCCGTGGTGCGCGCTCCCGCCAGCTGACCGCGCCGACCGGGAGCGAGGCGTGCCGAGCCCGGCACGCCTCGCTGCCCCGGCGCCTCGCTGTCAGTCCATGACGGCGGTGGCTTCGACCTCGACCAGCAGATCCGGGGCGGCGAGTGCGCTGATACCCAGCCCGGTGATCGGCGGGGCCGTGGTGACTCCCAGCTTTGCGACCGCCCGCGAGATCCCCTCCACCAGCAGGGGCATCTTGTCGGGCGTGAAATCGACGATGTAGACCGTCAGTTTCGCCACGTCGTCGAAGGACCCGCCGGCCTCGGCCAGGGCGGTGCCGACGTTGAGGTAGCACTGCTCGACCTGGGCGGCGAGGTCACCCGGGCCGACCGTGCCGCCGTCGGCACCCCAGGCGACCTGCCCGGCGAGGAAGACCAGCTTTGAGCCGGTGGCGATGGACATCTGCATGTGCGTGTCGACCTTCGGGAGCCCTGCGGGGTTCACCAGCGTGACGGCCATGTTGCCTCCTTGGAAATTGGAGCTCGCGAAGTGCTTCCCGGAAAACATAGCACAGCTATGCTATGTATCCTGGTGTGATGGCGAGAACAAGAGACCCCGCGGCCCGCACCCTTCTCGTCGAACGCGCCGCGACGATGCTGCGCACCCGCGAACCCATCACCCTGCGCTCCCTGGTCGCCGGGACAGGCGTGTCGACCATGGCCGTCTACACCCACTTCGGCGGCATGGACGGCATGTGGCGAGCCGTGCGCCAGGAGGGCTTCACCCGCCTGGCGGCGAGGTTCGCGGCGGTGCCCACGTCCGAGGACCCGGTTCGGGATCTGACCGCCCTGGCCGCCGCCTACCTCGGCAACGCCCTCGACCACCCCGACCTGTACCGGGTCATGTTCGACGCGAACTTCGACCTCGAGGACCTCAAGGCCGCGGACGCCACCCTGGAATACATGGTGCAGGCCGCCGGGCGATCCAGGCGGGCCGGCCGCTTCCGCGCGGACAGCGATCCGCTGGACGTGGCGACCCAGACCTGGACTGTCACCCACGGGCTGGTTTCCCTGGTCGCCAACGGACCCCTGCCGCCCCGAACGCTTGCCAACGGCGTCACCCTGCTGACCGCACTGTTCATCAACACGGGCGACGACCACGAGAGATGCCGTCTATCGGTCGAGGACGGCTGGCGGCAGCCGCACGCTACCGCCGGTTCTCCCGCGTCCCTGCCTCGGCGCGTCTAGTGCCGGATTCGACGATGTGCTGACGGCGCCGAGGCGCTGATGCCGACATGGGCCCCTTCGGCCGCCGCGTGCGGCGGGACGGCGAGCAGCCGCTCATCCGTCCGGATCGTCCGTCGCGTTCCGCGGCCTTCTCGCCAGCTCGGCGAGCCGGTTCCACGCCGGCGAGGACGCGCCCGCGGAGGCGGCGGCCAGCCGGGCGATGGCCGGATCCGTCCCGCCGGCCTGCTCGCCGGCCTGATCCTGGCCGGTGAACCAGCGCCGTGCCTGGTCGGCCAGCGCGGGCAGCCGCGGGTCGTCCGGTGACCAGTCGAACGCCGCGTCGTAGGCCAGGTAGAGAGCGCGGAACTCCGGGTCGTCGAGGGCCCTGAGTTTGTCGGCGATCCAGCCGTTCGCCTCCTCCGGCGAGACTGCGTGCAGCAGGATCCACAGGTCGCGTTCCAAGTGCGCCGATTGGTCGCTGACGCCCATCTGGCGCAGGCGCTCCAGGTAGTCGGCGACCTGCGCCGACACGAAGAGCCGGTCGCCGGCGTGCAACTCGGCGATCCGTGCCCTGCTGCGGCGGATCCGCCTGGCCTGGGCCACCAGGTCGCGGTCGATCGCGGCGATCGCCGCGGCGAACTGGTCGGCGCCGGCGGCGAGCAACTCCTTGACGCGGGCCAGCGGGACCCCGGCGTCGGCGAGTGTCTTGATCTTGACAAGGTGGATCGCGTGCTGGGCGCTGTAGCGGCGGTAGCCGGACTGGTCCCGGGGAGGCTCGGGCAGCAGGCCGCGATCGTGGTAGTGGCGTACCGCCTTGATGGTGACGCCGGCGTAGTCGGCGAGCTGGCCGATGGTGAGCTGGTGCCGCCCGCCGGCCGGCTCGTCGATCATGGCCCTCATCCTCTCAGCGCGAGCCGGCCGGCACGCGCCGGGTCATCCGGCCGCCGGCGCACCGGTGGGTCGGGCCGCCGTCGCCGGTGCCGTGGTACGAGACGAGCAGCTGCCGCGCGTGCCCGTCGAGTCCTTCGAGTGGCATCCCGGCCGGTGCGAAGAGGCCCTCCCCGACCGGCACGTACCGCTGTGCCGGGATCGGGAACCCGCCGCCCGCGAACCGGCTGAAGATGCCTTCCTGAACCTCGTCCGCCGGTTCGTAGGTCATCTGCTCCTCCAACTGGCCGTCGACGATCCGCACGTCGACGCGGAGCTGATTCGACCGGTACGTGCCCGCGTACGGGAGGAGATCGATCGTCCTGGGCTCGAGATCCGCGGTCTTGACCTCCGGCAGGAGGCCCCGCAGCAACTCGTCGTGCAGGGCGAGCGCCCGCGGATCGTTGCCGAAGGCCGCGAAGACCAGATCCTGATCCGGTACGACGGCCAGGACCGCCACGCCACCGGGCGACGCCCCGGACATCGAGAGCACGGTCGTGTCGCCGTACGGGGTGAGCAACCAGCCTGTCCCGACGGGCGGAACGTTCGGCGTACCCAGGTCGTGCGAGACCGTCCGCATGCGCGCGGTCGACTCGGGGGACAGCACGCGCGCTCCCGACGGCGACACGCCGTCCGCGAGGTGGACGCGGCCCAGGGCCAGCAGGTCGCCGATGGTGCCGATCGGGGTGCTGCCGGCCGGCGCCCAGGTGTCGGGCAGCATGAACATGCCGGTAGGCCGGACCTCGCCGGTGGCCGGGTCGGGGAAGTGCCCGACCGCGGTGCTGCGCAGGATGGCCTCCTCGGCGGAGGTGCACGAGCCGGTCATGCCGGCTCTCGCGTACACCTCGCGCTCGAGAAGTTCGTGGTACGGCGTGCCGGTCACCACTTCGAGGAGGCGCCCGGCGACGATCATGCCCCCGTTCGAGTAGCTGACGTACTCGCCGGGCTCGAAGAGCGTGCCGCACTGCCGGCCCAGCCCGTCGAGGTAGACCCGCAGCGCGCCGGGGCCGCGGGCGTCGGGAAAGTACAGGTCGGCGTCGATGCCGCTGGTGTGCGTCACCAGATGCCGTACGCGGATCTTGTCGGCCGCGCCGGCGGCGGCGAGGGTGAACTCGGGCAGGTACGTGACGACCGGTTCGTCGAGGTCGAGGGTGCCCCGTTCGACCTGCTGGAGCACGAGGGTCGTGGTCATGATCTTGGTGATGGACCCGAACAGGAATCCGGTGTCCTCGTGCATCGGTGCGCCGGTGGCGACGTTGGCCGTCCCGTGAGCCAGGATGGTGTGCTCGCCGGCGCGGTAGACGCCGGCGAGGTACCCGGGGACCTTGGTGGTGTCGCAGAAAGCGGTGACCCGTTCGCGCATGCTCGCCATGTCGTTCATGCGGACCATCGTCGAGGCCTGCCCCTGGGGCAAGGTCAAGCCTGATCGGATCAGCGGCAGTTCGCACGCTTGTGGACGGGCAGCTTGTAGGTCTTCACGCGGTGCGACTTGACCTCGGTGACGCGGACCCGGGTGAAGACCTTGCGGCAGTCGGAGGAGCGGACCCGGGTGAACTTCAGCGTCACCTTCGTGCGCTTGTAGTTGCTGGCGGCGCAGCTCGGAACGCAGGTGTTGACGTTCCGGACAGCGGTGGCGCGCCCGGTCGACTTGGTGAGCGACGTCCAGCGGATCTTGCTGAAGTAGAGGTCCTTGAACGGGTAGATCGTCTTCGGCTTGACCTTGATCTTGTGGTACGCGTAGTCGACCACGACGCCGGGCTTGGGCGCCGCCGCCTGGGCGGGGCTGGCGATCAGGCCCGAGAACGCGACAACGACGACGGTCGTGAGGGCGGCAAGGCGGGTCAGTCTCATGTGATGTCCTTTGTGGTGTGCGTCGTGCTTGCGGCTGTGCCGACAAAGGTCATCCTGGTCAACCGCGACCATCCACAGTGGCGTCCGGCCGAGGTGTGGCACGAAGCGGGGACCGGCGTGCTCCGCGGCCGATCCGCCGGCGGCGCCGAGGCGTCGTTGCTCAGTAGTCGCCGAGGTCGCGGACCTTCTGCAGCGCGCAGGCGAGGATGAGCCGCGGGTCCAGCAGGCCCGCCGCCGCGGACACGTCCACCTGATACTCGCGCACCCAGATCCGCCGAACCTGCTGAATGCGCGCGACGCGGACGCCGTTGACGGTGACGTCGTACCGGTTTCTGCCGATCAGCAGCCACTGCCCGATCAAGGCCGTGACGGGCTGGGTCAGCTGCCCCAGCACCTGCTGGGACGGCCCATAGATCACCGTACGCGCGGGGCGAACGAACCCGCCCGTCGCCTCCAGCGTCCCGATGACCACGCCGAGCCGATGGTCGACGACGTCGTAGTGGTACGGCTCGAAGAGGGACACCGCCGACGACGGACGGTATGCGCGGCGCTCGCAGAGCACGAGCAGGGCGGCGACCGGCGAGGCGCCGCAAAGCTTGATGCCGGGCGGCAGGTGCGGCGACTGCGGGTACGTCTCCTTCAGCACGAGCATGGCCGGCTCCCCGCCGATCCGGAGGTGCAGCCGGCGTTTCCGCTTCTTGTCGATCAGGCCGTCGGTGAGCAGGTCGACCGCTTCGAACAGCCCCTGCACCAAGCCGTCCCGCCGGCGGGTGGCGAAGGAATATCGCCCGGTCAGTATCTGCTCGGGCCAGCCCCGCCGCAGCATGTCGATCTGCACGCCCAGGACGGTAGACCTGTGCGGCAACATCGGCGGGGAGGCTGGCGCGCGGTGCCTACGCTGTGTCGTGGCGCATCGGCCCCATGATGTCCGGGCCGCCCCGCGACTGACACAATCATGGTGCACTCTCACCATGTTCGCGGGCGGAGGATCGGTTGCGGTTCCAGGTCCTCGGTCCGTTGGCGATCATCCTGGACGGCACGCCGATTCCGCTGGGGCCGCCGGTCCAGCGCCGCGTCCTGGCCGCACTGCTGCTGCGTCGCAACGAAACCGTCGCCCGTCGCGCCCTCATCGCCGAGGTCTGGTCCGCCGACGCCGAGGTGTTCACACCCATGGAGCTGGAGGAGCGCAAACGGGGCGTACTTTTCACCTACATCGCCCGGTTGCGGGCGGCCCTCGAGCCGGTGGCCGCCGCCATGGGCGAGGATGCGCTGCTGTTCACCGAGGACAACGGTTACCGCCTGGCCGTGGCCGACAAATACGTCGACGAGACCGAGTTCCGCGGTCTCGTCCTGCTCGGCCACGCCGCCCTCGACGCGGGACAGCCCGCGGCCGCGACCCAGCACCTCGATATCGCGCTGGAGATGTGGCACGGCGAGCCGATGGGCGACCTGAGCACCGAACCGTTCGCGCTCGAGAACACGGCCCGGCTCGATGCCGTCCGACTGAGCGCGATCGAGGCGTGGGCCGACGCCCAACTGCGCCTGCGGCGGCACCGCGATCTCGTGGCGGCCGCCGGGTTCCGCCGCTGGATGCTGCGATATCCATCGAGCGAGCGGCTGCGCCACGCATTCGCCGTCGCCCTGCACCGCAGCGGCCGGACGGCCGCTGCGGTGTCCGCCTGCCGCGAGGGCATCGACCACTTGGCCGACGGTGGCGCGACGGCGGCGAGTCTGCAGCAGTTGCTTGACGAGCTGACCGCGCCGCCTGCCGCCGGGGCGGTGTCCCTGGCACGTCCCTCGCCGGCGGCTCCGAGCACCGCCGGTCTGCTGGACGCGGCGGCCGAGGCGCTGAGCCGGGTGATCCGCTGGCAGTGGCAGGCGGAGGTCGCCGTCCGGCAGTTGCCCGATCCGCACCCCATTCCCGTGCGCTGGCTGCCGTCCGATCCGGACGGTGTGCCGGCCGATATTCGCGGGGTCCTACGCACCGACGTCATCGAGCCGGTCGCTACGGCGTTTCAGGCCCTGCACCGGCGGCGCCTCGTGGTGCTGGGGCCCGCCGGGTCGGGTAAGAGCACGTTGGCGATGTTGCTGACGGTGGAGCTGGCCACCCGCCGGCGCCCGGACGAGCCCGTGCCGGTCCTGCTCTCCCTGGACTCCTGGCAGTCCGGCGAGGAACACCTGCACACCTGGTTGCGGCGGCGGCTCGCTGAGGAGTATCCCGTGCTGCTGGACGCCGGCCGGTTCGGCGGCTCCGCGATCGCGGACCTGGTGGCGGACCGGCGGATCCTGCCGATCCTGGACGGCCTCGACGAGTTGCCGGCCCGCCGACGGTCGGCGGCGCTGCGAGCGCTCAACCGTTCCCTGCTGGCGACCGATTCGGTCGTGCTCACCTCCCGGCCGGACGAATACCAGGCGGCAGCCGCTGAGGGGGAGCCGCTGGCCGGCGCCACGACCATCGAGTCCTTGCCCGTGCGCGTGCGGGACGCCGTCGGCTATCTGCGGGCCAGCACCGGCCCGGCCCGCGCCGAACGCTGGGCCCCGGTGTTCACCGAGCTGTCCGGCCGGCCGGACGGGCCGCTGGCCACGGCGCTGACCAACCCGCTGGCGCTGATGATGACCCGGCTCGTCTACGGCGGCTCCCTGGATCCAGCGGAGCTGGCCGACTCCGGGCGCTTCACCGACCGTACCGCGATCGAGGGGCACCTGTTGGGTCTCCTCGTGCCGACGCTGGTCGAGCTGGACGGCCATCGCCAGGCCCGGACCCGGCTGCGCGGCTGGGAGGCCGCGACGTTCCAGGGCTGGCTGGCCTTCCTCGCCGGCCTCACGCACCGGCAGGGCACCTACTCCATCATGTGGTGGCGGCTGCCGGAGGCGGTCGGCCCGCTCGCCGGCCGCACCGGCCGCTCGGTGGTGGCCGCCGTACTGACGGCACTGGTCGGCCTCCTCGTCATCGCGCCCACCGCGCTGCCCGCGTACGGTGTCGGGCCGGGCTTGTTGATCTCCCTCAAGCACTGCCTGGCCTACGGGTTGGGGACGCTGGCCGCCGGGCTCCGCACCGACCCCAGCCCGGCAGCCGGTGCGGTCGGCCGCGACCGGCCCCGGCGCATCCTCACCGGTGCGCTGCGCACCGGGCTGGCCGGCGGCGCCGCGCTCGGCGCGATCGAGGGGATCGGCAAGGCGATCCAGGCCGGTGCGGGTCAGGGAGTCATCACCGGAACGGCGTACGGGCTCGGCATGTCCGTGGCCTTCGGCATGGGCGCGGTGATCGCCGCCGTGCCCAGCCCGACGACCACCGACCTGAGTCTGCGCCTGCGCGGCCGGGCCTTGCTGCGGATGCTGGGCTGGGGGTTGGCCGCCGGCGCGGCCGTCGGCCTCGCGATCGGCGCGGCCTCGCAGGCGGCTTTGGCGATCGTCGGCCGGGGCGGCGTCGTGGTGGAGGAAGATCTGGTGATCGGCTTCTTCCCGGGGCTGACGTTCGGCCTCGTCGCGGGGGTCGCCTCCGCACTGATCCACTGGAGCCGGCAGCCGGTCGTGGTGGAGGAGGCGCACAGCCTGCGGTCGACTTTGGTCGCTGACCGCCGGCAGTATCTTGCCCTGCTCGGGATGGTCACCGCGACCATCATGGTCGCGTTCACCCTCGGCGCGGTGATCTCCGTGCGGGCCGACCTCGCGAGCAACGTCCGGCGCGGCATCCAGGCCGGTCTGGCCGGCTCGGTGGTGCTGGCTGTGGCGTTCGGCTTCACCGCGGCTTGGCCCCGATACCAGGTGGCGCGGGCCTGGCTGGCCCTGAACCGGCGGTTGCCGTGGCGGTTCCTCGCCTTCCTCGAGGAGTCGCACCGGATCGGCGTACTCCGCCGAGTCGGCGCGACCTACCAGTTCCGGCACGTCACACTCCAGGACCACCTCGCCGCACGCGACGAAGCGGCCGGCTGACCCTCAGGCCACCACCAACCCCACCCACACCGGCACCCCCACCGGCGGCAGCACCCCGGGGCCCCGGCGCAGGCGCGCGGCCAACGGTCAGCTCCGCGGCCGACCTGGTGGCCCAGCGCGGCCCCGCGCCCGATCAGGGTGGTGACCACGGCCGTCAGCTGTCGCGGCGGCATGCCCGGGCCGGTCGCCGATCGATCACCCGGTCCCGCGCAGTGGCCAGGCTACCCAGCTCGTGCGGGGTGGCGCCGAGCTGACGGACCAGTTCGTCGAACCGGTCGACCGGCGGCACGATCTGGCCGGTCAGGTAGGCGCCGATGATGCCGTGTGACCAGCCCGTCCGGCCCGCCAACTCCCGGTAGGACATGGCCGGCGCCCGCTGGGTGCGGGCCTGACGGTTGCGCAACCGGCGAAGCAGACCCGCGAGTTCGGCGGGAGTGGAGACCATCGTCGCGGCATCGGCCACCGTGTCGCTTGCCATCGGTTCCCCTTCGCACCCGGCCCGACCGTCGCGCCGGGCTCGCGTACAGCACAGCAGAGCACCACTTGACGACTGCTGTCCGAACGCTTGACGAGCATGGAACGCCCTGGTCAGACGGCTTGCCGGCAGCCACCGGCCGGGCCGGCCACGCGCGTGCCGACGGCCGAGGCGGTGCGCTCGGCGGTCACCGTGATGGCGGTGTGGGTCGATCCGTGTCCAGCGTTGTCCAAGATGCGGTCGTGGGCGTCGGCCGGAACAGCACAATGCTTGCGTGGTCAAGCCGACTGCGGTGCTCACCGGCGCGGACGGCGGCACCGCGCCGATCGCGGTCGGCACCGTGACCGTCAAGCGGGACACGGCGAAGCCGAAATCGGCGGTGACCAAGCCGAAGCGTCCGGTGACCGCTGTGTCGACCGACTGGTCCGACCGGGCCGGCACCACCGCCAAGGTGACCCAGAAGTTCACCCGCGCCTGACGCGACCGAGCGGGCATCGCCCCACGGGGCGATGCCCGCTCGGGATCCTCCCCAACTGCCCGAGGGCTATCCGGTCAGTGACTGTGGCCGGTGCGACAGCGGCCGGTGGGTCACTGACGCCGACCATCGACTGCCGTCAAACCGGCGCAGTCCGAGACAGTCGAGGATTCTCAGCTTGTCGGCGTTCGTCGCCAGGTAGGCGAGGTTCTCGAAGTAGCTCCAGTAGGCTTCGGCATCGCAACTCAGCGTCCGTTCCGCTTCGGCGTATGGCTGCAAGATCTTCCACGCCACCTGAACCCTGCCATGGACGTAACTGAGTATTTGCGCCCTGTCGGCGGTAGGAAGCATGACCAGCAGGCCATAATCGCCGTAGTGATGGCCGACCCGGTAGACGTGCGCTCGCACCTCCGGGGAGAGGCCGGACAATCCGACGTCGGAGCTGAATTCGTCGGTCAGTTGGCGCAGAACGAAATGTTCGCTCTGCTGGAACGCGTCGGTTCGATACTCCGCACTCAGGCTCAACAGGAGTGTCCTGGTATGTGAGTCCCGGCTCGTCGAGCGAGCGATCCGATGTTGCCGAGCGGTCAGCACGAGAGCAATGATCGAGAGCGATACCGCTACCAGGCTCTGAATCGTCCCGACGGCCATGAGATCTCCTGAGGTACGCCCCGTTTCCGCCAAGGAGGTACAGCGGCACCAGGGTATGAGATTCAGGCAAGTCGATCGTCGATGCGCCGTATCGCAGCACCTCAGTCACATCTCGGCCCGGTCGGTGATCTGCCCCGGATCGGGGGGATGCCAGCTCAGTCACCCCAGTCGAGCTGATGATCCGGCACGCCGGCGGCGCGGCCGTGCTCCACCGCGGCTCGCCTGCCGGACTCGTCGCCTATCGCGTAGCGGAACACCCGCCGCGGAAAGACAACCACGTGCTCATCGCCGACCCGAAAGTCGGCATACCACCCCCGGTCGTCCGCGAGCCCGGCGGCCAGCGCCTCGGCGAGCTCGTCGGCGGTCCGATCCGGCGCCTCGACGTCGAGCAAGGTCCACGTGTCCGGCTGGCCCGCTGCCGCCGAGCGGGACACGTCCTCGCGGGCGATGCGGACGATGCGGAGATCGGGCACCCGGATGTCACAGCCGACGCGGAGACTCTCGGCCAGGATCCGTCCCTGAAGCATCGGAGAATTGTGCCACCTCAGTCGGGCAGGCGCAGCGCATCGATGGCGTCGACGTATTTGAGCAGCAGCCTGGCGAAATCGAGCCGTTCGGATTCCGGCCAGTCGCGGGTGATGAACTCGAACGCGGCGCGCTGGTGCTGGCGGAAGCGCTCCAGGGTCGCGGTGCCGTCGGGGCTGAGCCGCAGGACCGTGCGCCGGCCGTCGCGCTGGGATGCGGCCCGGACCAGGTAGCCGGCGCCGATGCAGTCCGAGACCATGCGGCTGGCGACCGACGGGTCGATCCCCAGCCGCTCGGCGACGTCGCCGACGGTGATCTCGTCGTCGGCGGCCTCGTTGACGATGTTGAGCACGAGCGTGCGGGTCAGGTCCTTGGGCGACACCGGTTGCTGCACGTCGAGGAGCACGCTGCGTCGCAGCCGGGAGAACGCCGGACCGACCGCGTCGAGCAGGCGGGCCGACTCTTGCTTCGCTGCCATGGCCAGACCTTAAACGATTGACGGCCATGCTGCATGTGTTAGCTTGCAGACATGTGCATGACAACATGCATATCCACGAAACCCAGGGAGAAGCCATGACCATCCTCATCACCGGCGCGCGCGGCACGGTCGGCGGCGGCGTCCTCCGGCGGCTGCACGCCACCGGGCATCGCCTGCGCGCCGCCAGCCGCGAGCCGGATCGCCTCGCCGTACCCGAAGGTGTCGAGACCGCGCTGCTCGACCTGGCCAAGCCGGAGTCCGGCGCGCTGGACGGCGTCAGCCGGGTGTTCCTCTACGCGGAACCCGAGGGCATCGACGAGTTCGTCCGCGCCGCCGAGGCGGCCGGCGTCGAGCGGATCGTGCTGCTGTCGAGCTCGGCGGTGCTGTCACCGACCGCGATGGACAGCCCGCTCGGCCGCCACCACCTGTTGGTCGAGCGCGCCCTGCTGCGCTCCGGCATCCCCGTCACGATCCTGCGACCCGACGCCTTCGCGGGCAACGCGTTCGGCTGGCTGCCCGCGATCCGCGCCGGCGGCCCGGTCGAACAGGCGTATCCGGAGGCCGCCGTGGCGCCCATCCACGAGGACGACATCGTCGACGTGGCCGTGCTGGCGCTCACCGGCGACCGCCTCGCCGACCAGACCCTCACGCTCACCGGACCGCGGTCGATCAGCCTGCGCGAACAGATCCACGTGATCGCGCACCGGCTCGGCTGCGAGGTTCGCGTGCGCGAGCTGACCCGGGCCGAGGCCGAGGAGAAAATGGCCCGGTCCATGCCGGCCGAGTTCGTCACCTCGCTGCTCGACTTCTGGGCCGTCGCCGTCGCCGGTCCGGCCACCGTCAGCGACGCCGAGCGGGTGACCGGCAAGCCGGCCCGCACCTTCGAGCAATGGGCCGACGAGCGCCTCGAAACCGGCCGCTGATCTGGGCCGAAGCGTGGCCGCCGGGCCGAAGCGTGTCGCAAGCCTGGAGTGCACAGAACCGCCAGAAGCAGCCGCCGGCCGCGACGGCGCTCACGCGCTGCGTTACCCGGCGGCTCTCCGCGCTGGGGGAGGGGCGGTGCTGCCGCGGACGACCAGGTGGGGTTCGAGCACGATCTCCTGGGTCTGGGTTCGGCCGCCGTCCAGGCGTTCGATGGTCGCCTCGACGGCGAGCCGGGCCTGTTCCCGTGGTTCCTGGCTGACGGTCGTCAGGTTCACGCGGTGCAGCTGGGCCAGGATGCTGTTGTCGTAGCCGGTGACCGACATCGTCCCGGGGATGCTGATGCCGGCCCGGTCGAGGTTGTCGAGGACGCCGATCGCGCACCGGTCGTTGTAGGCGACGATGGCGGTGACCCCGGCGGCCGGGTCCAGCGCGTCGGCTGCCTGGATGCCGGTGGATTCGGTCTCGCCGCCGGGAAGGATCAGCGGCGCGAGCCCGTGGTGCTCCATCGCCTCGGTGTACGCGCGGCGGCGCTCGGCGGAGACGAAGCCGTCGCCGCCGTCGGCGTGCGCGATGCGCCGGTGGCCGAGCCCGACGAGATGGTCGACGACCAGGCGGAAGCCCTGCCGGTCGGCGGTGCGGACGACGTCGAAGCCCGGCAGCTCGATGGGCCGGCCGATGGAGACGACGGGAATCCCGGTGGTGAGCTCCGCCAGGTCCTCGGCCGGTAGCCGCGAGCCGAGCAGGAGCAGGGCCTCGCAGCGGAAGTCGAGCAGGGTCTCGATCGCCAGCCGCTCGCCGTGCGACGGGGTCACGCCGCCGAGCCCGACCTCGTAGCCGCTGAGGTCGGCCACCCGCTGGATCTCCTCGATCAGTTCCGCCTGGAACGGGTTGCCCGGGGTCATGGTCACCCCGATCATCCGGGACCGGCGCCGGGCCAGCAGGCTGGCGGTCCGGTTGGTGCGGTAACCCAGCCGGTCGGCGATCGCCAGGACGCGGGCCGTGGTTTCCGCGCTCGGGCCCGGCGTGCCGCTGAGGATCATCGATACGAGCCCCTTGGAGACTCCCGCCTCCGCGCAGATGTCGCGGATCGTCGGGCGTCGCCGGGACTCGTCCCGCGGCTGCTTCGGTGGCTGCTCGCTGGCCAAACTCGCACTCCAGGGTCGGCATCAAGCCCGAAACATGTTGTTGACACGCACGGGGGTGTGACGGATGCTACAGCCATCGTTTGAACCGGTTTAAAGGATCCGTACAGCAGAGCGAAACGCCTGCTGGGACCGGTTTCATCAGCCTGCCCAACAGTGCTCGGGAGGAGTCTGCATGCGCAATGATCGCATGGGGGTAGCGGTGATCGGGGCCGGCATGGCGGGCCGGTCCCACGCGGCCGGTTACCGTGCCGCCACCACCTGCTACGAGTCCGGCCTGCCGCCGGTTGATCTGGTCGCGATCGCCGACCTCAACCCAGGGTTCGCCGAGGAGACCGCCCGCCGGTTCGGCTACGCCCGCGCCGAGTCGTCCTGGCAGGCGATCGCCGCGGCGCCGGACATCGACGTGGTCAGCGTGGTGGTCGCCAACCACCTGCACCGGGAGGTCGTGCTGGGGCTGCTGGCGGCCGGCAAGCACGTGCTCTGCGAGAAGCCCTTCGCGCCGACCGTCGGTGACGCCGAGGCCATGGTCGCCGCGGCCGCCGCCGCGCCGCACCTGCAGGCCGGCGTCGGGTTCACCTTCCGGCGGTCGCCGGCGATCGCGGCTGTCAAACACCGGGTGGAAAGCGGCGCGATGGGCCGGCTCCGGCACTTCAACGGCCGCTACTGGTGCGACTACGGCAGCGACCCGAACGGCCCGATGAGCTGGCGTTACAAGGGCGGCCCGGGCTCCGGCGCGCTGGCCGACATCGGCAGCCACCTGGTGGACCTGGCCGAGTTCCTGTGCGGCCCGATCGCCTCGGTGCGCGGCGCGACGCTGTCCACCTTCGTCGAGCGGCGGGCGCTGCCGCTGACCGCCGGGGTGGGCCACGCCGCCACCCAACTGAGCGACGTCACGGAGCCGGTGGAGAACGAGGACCTGGTGACCTTCTCCGCCGCGTTCTCCTCCGGGACCACCGCGACGATGTCGGCGTCGCGGGTCGCCATCGGCCTGGCCAACAGCCTCGGCTTCGACCTGTTCGGCGAGCACGCCGCGGCGAGCTACGAGCTCGACCGGCCCGGGCAGTTCGGCTACTTCGACCGGGCGGTCACCGACGACACCACCGGCTACCGCACGGTGCCGGTCGGCCCGGCACACCCGTACGTGTCCGGCGGGTTCCCGATGGACTTCCCGGGCGTCGGCTTCGGGCAGAACGACCTGTTCGTCTTCCAGGCGCGCGCCTTCCTGGAACAGGTAGCCGGCCTGGACGGGCTGCCGCGGGTGCCCTCGTTCGCCGAGGGCCTGCGCAACCTCCGGCTGCTCGCCGCCGTCACCGAGTCCGCCCGCCTGGGCGGCGCCGAAGTGGAGATCCGATGAAGCTGGGTGCGTACACCGCCTGCCTGCACGACCGTTCGCTGCCCGCCGCGCTCTCCATTCTCGCCTCGATGGGGCTGGAGAGCGCCGAGGTCAACTCCGGGGGATTCATCCCGGAGCCGCACCTGCCGGTGGCCGACGTGCTCGCCGGCGAGCAGGCCCGGCAGGACTACCTGGGCGTCTTCGCCGAGCACGGGATCGCCCTGACCGCGCTGAACTGCAACGGCAACCCCCTGCATCCGCACCCGGAGGTGCGGGAGAAACATTCGGCGGACCTGCTGCGCTCCATCGAGGTGGCCGCCCGGCTCGGCGTCCGGCGGGTGGTGGCGATGTCCGGTACGCCGGCAGCCAGCGCGACCGGCACCGGCCCGGCGTGGAACGTGATGCCGTGGGACAGCGCCTATCTCGACGTGCGGGACTACCAGTGGAACGAGGTCGCGATCCCGTTCTGGCGGACCGTGCAGGAGCGGGCCGCGCACTTCGACGTCAAGGTCGCCATCGAGATGCATCCGCACAACGTGGTCTACAACCCGGCCACGCTGCTGCGGCTGGTCGAGTCGATCAACGCCACCCACGTGGGGGCGGAACTCGATCCCTCGCACCTGTTCTGGCAGGGGATCGAGCCGATCGAGGCGGTCGGCCACCTGGGCGACCTGGTCTACAACGCGGCCGCCAAGGACACCCGGATCAATGCCGCCGCCCGGATCAACGGGGTGCTCGACGACCGCTTCGCCCGGGTCCGGCCCGATGAGCCCGGCGCCGTCGGCCTGGGCGGGCCGTTCACGCTCAGCCGCTGGCCGGAGAACTCGTCGTGGGACTTCGTGGCCGTCGGCCGCGGGCACGACGTCGGCTGGTGGCGCGGCTTCCTGCGGGCGCTGGAGCAGATCGACCCGGACATGGCGGTCAACATCGAGCACGAGGACCAGGAGCTCAGCCAGCTCGACGGCCTTGGCTTCGCGGCCAAGACGCTGCTGGAGGCCGCCGGCCGCTGACGCCGGCAAGCATCGCTTGCTTTGTGAGCACGGGGGCGAAACACCCGCATTCCTCTTCCCGTAAAAGGAGCATAAAACCATGGATACCACCGTGCTGCGCCGCATACGCGGTCTGGCCTTCCTCGCCTCGGCGGGGTTGATCCTCACCGCCTGCCAGAGTGGCTCGACGTCGAACACCGACGCGAAACCGGACGCCTCGGCCGCTCCGACCGCCGCCGGCGCCGCCGCACCCAGCGGAGCCATTTCGATCTTCGTGGTCGGCGGCAAGTCCGACGACCCGTTCTGGTCGAAGGTGAAGCGCGGCGTCGACGACGCCGCGAAGGTGGTCGAGGCCAACGGCGGCAAGGTCACCTGGCTGGGCCCGCAGAACTACGACAACCTCGGGCCCGACGCCGCGAAGCTGATCTCCACCGCGAAGAGCCAGGGCGCCACGGCCGTGATCGGGGCCGACTGGGTGCCCGACGCGCAGGACCAGGCGTTCAAGGCGGTCACCAGCAGCGGTGTGCCGGTCTTTCTGTACAACGCGGGCGGGACCGAGGCCGCCAAGAAGATCGGCGCGCTGACCTACACCGGCTCCGACGAGCTGGTGGCCGGCAAAGCGGGCGGCCAGTTCTTCGCCCAGAACGGCGCCAAGAACGTCCTCTGCGTCAACACCCTGCCCGGCGCCGCGAACACCGAGGCGCGCTGCAAGGGAATCGCCGAGGGCGCGGCGCCCGGCAAGTCGACCCAGCTTCCGCTGGCCTCCTCCAACTTCGGTAACCCGACCGCGGTGACCCAGGCGATCAAGGCCGCGCTGCTGAAGGACAGCGGCATCGACGGCGTCGTCACGATCAGCACGACGGACGCCGACAGCGCCGCGGCCGCGATCGAGCAGGCCGGCGCCGGCGGCAAGGTCAAGCTGGGCACCTTCGACATGGACGACAACCAGCTCTCCCGGATCAAGGGCGGCAAGCAGCTCTTCTGCATCGACCAGCAGCCGTACCTGCAGGGCTACCTGGCCGTGTCGCAGGCGTACGCGTACAACGCCTACGGCCTGCTGCTGCCGCAGAGCGGGCTGCTCACCGGCCCGGCCGTCATCAACTCCACCAATGTCGACCAGGCCCTCGCCGGCGCGAAGGCCGGAGTTCGCTGAATCGCCGAGATGGCGGGCCCGCTCAACCGGGCCCGCCCGAGTGGATGGAGTGCAAGTGACTGTTGATAGTTCTCGTGCCGCGCCCGCGATCGCTGCCAGCCGCGACCTCTCGGCCGGGCGCCCGCTGCGCGAGCTGATGCGCCGGCCGGAGGCCGGCGCCCTGATCGGGACCCTGGGCGTGTTCGCCTTCTTCGCCGTCTTCGGCGGCGACAAGTTCCTCTCCGCCGCCGGCGCGGCCAGCTGGCTCAACGTGGCCGCGGAACTCGGCATCATCGCCGTACCCGTCGGCCTGCTCATGATCGCCGGCGAGCTCGACCTCTCGGTCGGTTCGGTCGTGGCCGCCAGTTCCATGACCCTCGCGGTCGTCTCCGGGCACTGGGGCGGGCCGATGATCCTCGGCATCGGGCTGGCCCTGGCCGTCGGGCTGGCCACCGGGCTGGTCAACGGGCTGGTCGTGACCCGGACCAACGTGCCGTCCTTCGTGGTCACCCTGGCCACCCTCTCCGCGCTGGCCGGGCTCACCCTCGGGCTGTCCCGGGTGATCACCGGCACCACCAGCGTGGGTCTGCGGCCCGATCCGGCGTCCAAGGGCGCCCTCGGCACGCTCATCGGCGGGCAGTTCGAGGTGGCGATCTTCTGGTGGATCGGGGTGGCCGCCTGCGTGGCGTGGATGCTGCAGGAGAGCCGTTACGGCAACTGGATCTTCGCGGTGGGCGGCGACAAGGAGAGCGCGCGGGCCACCGGCATACCCACCGAGAAGGTCAAGAT
Organism: Actinoplanes sp. ATCC 53533; assembly: GCF_003947245.1. Lineage (NCBI taxonomy): Bacteria > Bacillati > Actinomycetota > Actinomycetes > Micromonosporales > Micromonosporaceae > Actinoplanes > Actinoplanes sp. ATCC 53533. Next base: position 202,448 of record NZ_QHHV01000059.1, read on the forward strand.
CGCCCTCTACGCCGGCAGCGGCCTCGGGGCCGCGCTCGTCGGGGTGATCCAGACGATCATGTACAACGGCGCGCAGGTGGCCAACGGCCAGTCCTTCGTCTTCAACTCGATCATCGCCGTGGTCATCGGCGGGGTGCTGCTCACCGGCGGCTACGGTTCCGTGATCGGCGTCATCCTGGGCACGCTCACCTTCGCCATCGTCAACCAGGGCATCTACTACACCGGCTGGAATTCCGACTGGGCCGCCCTGATCCTCGGGATCCTGCTGCTGGTCGCCGTCCTGATGAACAACACCTTCCGCCGGCTCGCGCTCTCCTCCGGCCCCCGTACGAACAGGAAGGCATGACGATGGCCGCGCCCCTGCTGAAACTGGAAGACGTCGGCAAGTCCTATGTGGGCACCAACGCGCTGTCCGGCGTGTCGCTGGAGGTCGACGCCGGCAAGGTGCTCTGCCTGCTCGGCGACAACGGCGCCGGCAAGTCCACCCTCATCAAGATCCTCTCCGGGGTGCACACCCCGTCCGAGGGCACCATCGAGATCAACGGCACCCCGGTACGGTTCGCCAGCCCCCGGGACGCCGCGGCCCGCGGCATCGCCACGGTGCACCAGTTCGGCGGCACGTTCCCGCTGATGAGCGTCGGGCGGTCGTTCTTCGTCGGCGCCGAGCCGATGAAGCGGTGGGGGCCGCTGCGCCGCTTCGACAAGAAGCTGGCCGGCGAGATCGCCGTCCGCGAGATGCAGTCGCTGGGCATCACCCGGGTCACCGACGGGCGGCGCCTGGTCGGCAGCCTCTCCGGCGGTGAGCGCCAGGCCCTCGCCATCGCGCGGGCGGTCTACTTCGGCGCGACCGTGCTGATCCTCGACGAGCCGACCGCCGCGCTCGGCGTCAAGGAGGCCACGCACGTCCTACGGATCATCATGCAGGCGCGGAGCAAGGGCATCGCGGTCATCTTCGTCACCCACAACGTGCTGCACGCGATGTCGGTCGGCGACCACTTCGCGGTGCTGATCCGCGGGGAGAAGGCGGACGACTTCCGCAAGGGCGAACGCACCCGGGAACAGATCACCGACCTGATGGCCGGCGGCGAGGCCATGGCCGCCCTGGAGGCCGAGCTCGCCGACATGCAGGCCGACGCCGACCAGGCCGCCCGATGAGGAGCGCATTCGACCGATTCTGACGCCCTGAGCAGGGGAATGTGCCGTGGAGCACTTGGTGCCGCAGCTGAGGCCCGTCGTCGCGTCGTCATGCAGCAGACCCGCGCCGATAGCCCGTCCGGATGCGACCGTTCCGCTGCCCCCGGCTCGCCGGACGGTAGGTGGTGGAGGCCATGGACTGGATGCCGCCGCAGCGCTTCTGGCCGTGGGGCGGTTGCGGTCCTGTCGCCCAGAAGAGGCGCGCACGGTCCCGTCCTCCCAGATCACCGGGTCGGGGGAGCTCGCGTATCCGTCGAACATCGCCTTGTTCCGGCTGTCGACGGCTATCCCCCGCAAGGCGAAGGCGAGCCCGTCCGGGGGACGACGCCCACCCGGTCAGCTCCGTCTTGTCGCCCGTCGAAATACTGGGAGACGCGGCGGGGTTCAGGCGGTGGCCCGCATCGAGGCACCAATCGATTCCGTCGTCGGAGGCGGCGCTCGTGATGACGGCAGCTGATCGGGAGCCCGCGGGGGATCGTCGGGAGTACATCCGGAACCGGCCGGTGCCCACTCGATCGGTCGGCGGCGCGGCGACCTTAGGGGGTGCGCGGCGATCCGGGGCGTCAGTGGTGCAGTCAGTGGTGCAGGTGGATGCGGGTGGTCGTGCCGGCCGGGGTGGTGTGCACGCGGACCAGGTCGCAGAGCTGATGGATCATCAGCAGCCCTCGGCCGCCGGATAGTGAACCGGCCGGCACCGGGATTCGCCCGGCCAGGGGGTGGCTGAGGTAGCCGCGGTCGGTCACCTGGCAGACCAGCCGGTCCGGCTCGGTCCAGAGCGCGATCTCGCCGGTGCCGTCGCCGTGCTCGACGGCGTTGGCGGCCAGCTCGTTGACGGCGAGGGTGAGGTCGGCGACCCGCTCGGGGGTCAGCCCCGCCCGGTTGGCGTGGTCGGTGATGAAGCGGCGGACGGCCGGCAGGTTGCTGGGGCCGACCGTGATGGTGGCCGCGTCGGTGGGAGGGCCGGGTAGGGGCAGGTTGAAGCCGGCTGCGACCACGGTGGGGTCGTCGTAGTGGGCACTGTCGAAGCGGCGATCGCCGTCCCAAATGACAGGATGTGTGGTGTATGCGTCGGTTATCCACTCCGGGTCGAGCAGTTCGGTGTTGTAGGGGCACAGGATGGTGGCCGCCCGGCCGGTGAACGCGGCGTTGATCAAGGCCTCGTGCTGGGCGCAGGCCGGATACTCGGTGGCGCTGCGGCCGGCCCAGATGGGTTCGCCGATCAGCCGTACCCGCTGCCCGGGGTGGGCGTCGGCGAAGGCGAGCAGGACGGTGGGGATGATCCGGCCCGGGTTGCGCCCGGCCGCGGTCATGTCGCGCAGCAGCACCCGCTGCGCGTCCGCGCCGAGGGCCTGGCGGATCAGTTCCAGGTTCGGCCCGGGGACGGCGACCGCGACCGGCTCCCCGGCGGCCAGCCCGTCGCGGATGAACGGCACGGTGCCGGCCAGGTATTCCTCGTCGTCGCGGTAGAACAGCGCCGGGTGGACGAACTCCTCCTGCATGGTGGCGGCACTCATGCGACCAGCTCCGTCCCTGGGCTGTCGATTTCCGCGGCCCGGGTCAGGCACGTCTGGGACAACTGTAGAACGCCGCGATGATCGAGGACCCACTCCACCACCCCACAGGGGGGTGCGGTGGCCCGGCGGACCTAACACGTTTCTGACTTCCGGGCGAGAGGCTGGCCGCCGGCCCGGGGCACGTCCCGGCGCCGGCCGGACAGAGAGGCAGCTACATGCGGAGAAGTCGGTTACTCGTGGTGATCGCGATCGCGCTGACCGCGTTGCCGGGGTGCGGGTCGGGCCTGTCTGCGGCGGACGGGGGAGCGGCGAACGGGGGAGCGAAGGTGGCCACCCTGACCAGCGCCGGGACCGCGCCGAGCGCCTCGGCGCAGCCGAAGGCGGAGCGCCCGCGCGAGCGGCTCGACAGCACGCCCGAGGAGTACGAGGCGCTGATGGTGCCCTACAACAAGTGCATGCAGGAGCACGGTGGCGCGGTCAAGTCGAACGCCAAGGCGGGGGCGCGGGCGGTGACGAAAAAGGAAGCCGACCAGGCCGAGGAGGCGAACCGGATCTGTGAGCCGCAGTTCCTGCCGCTGCCGCCCTGGGAGAAGGACCCGGCCAATCCGCAGGCCCGGGACTTCGCGATCGCCGTGGTGAAGTGCCTGAAGGAGAAGGGCGTCAAATACGTGGAGGTCAGCGAGGACGGCATCAGCCTGGCGCTCGGCGGCGACCAGAACGACTCCCGCTCGATCAGCAAGGGCATGGACCTCATGCCCGAGTGCGAGCGCGCGGTCGCCGCCCAGCTCAAGTAGCCGACGGTGCCGACGAGCGCGGCGGCCGGATCTCCGGCCGCCGCGCGTCCCGGTCAGACGGTGGCGAGGGCCTGGGTCGGGGTCAGGCGGGCCGCCCGTACGCACGGGTAGACGCCCGCGATCACCCCGATGACGACGGCCCCGCCCACCCCGGCGGCGGCCGACCCGGTGGGCACCACGATCGGCCACTGCTGCCAGGTCGCGTAGCCGATCGTGGCGAGCAGGCCCAGCCCGGTGCCGGCCAGTCCGCCGATCGCGGCCAGCACGACCGACTCGGTGAGGAACTGGCCGCGGATCTGCCCGCGCGTCGCGCCGAGCGCCCGCCGCAGGCCGATCTCGGAGCGTCGCTCCAGCACCGAGACGACCATCGTGTTGGCCACGCCGATGCCGCCGACGATCAGGGCCACCGCGGCCAGGGCGAGGAAGAGCACCGAGAGGCTGCTCTCGGTGGCCCGCTTCGCGGCCAGCGCGTCCGAGGGCCGGGTGACCAGCACCTGGCCGGGCCGCTCGGGGTAGATCGTCTCGGCCAGGACACTGCGGACCGCCTCGATCTGCGGCTCCTCGCACTGCACGTAGAGGACGGTCGGGTGGCCGTCGAAGCGCAGCTCGGTCCGGGCCGCCGCCCAGCCGATCAGCACCGACCGGTCGATGTCCGGCGAGAGGGGGGTCGCGGCCAGGACACCGATCACGGTGAACCGGCGGTCCGCGATCATCACCTGCGGCGCGGCCTGGCCGGCGGGCAGATCGGCGATGCCGAGCCGGGTGGCGGCCACCGAGCCGAGGACGACCGTGGGAAACGCCGCCGTGGCCGGGTTCAGCCACTCGCCGTACCGGATCCGGGCGTTGATCGTGGGCAGCAGGTCCAGCTGGCTGGCGAGCACGGTCAGCCCGGAGCCGTCGTCCGGGTCGGTGCGGTCGTTGCGGCGTACCAGGGTGTGGGTGTTGCCGACCGCGCTGGCCGCGGTGATCGGGCCGATCCGTCGCACCATGCCCAGGGCCGATTCCGGCAGCCGCACCGGCGGATCCTGGTTGGGCACCGCCGTGGCCTGCAGGGTGTTCGTGCCGAGCGCGGTCAGCTTGTCGAGCAGGTCCGCCTGGCTGGACGCCGGGATGCCGGTCACCACGACCATCGTGGCGATGCCGACCGCGATGCCCAGCGCGGACAGGATCGCCTGGGCCGGCCGGGTCCGCAGCCCCATCAACCCCAGCCCGAGCAGGTCCAGCGGAGCCAGCCGGACCGGGCGCGCCGGCCGGGTCATCGACCGGCCGCCGGCGACCCGTCGCGGACCAGCCGCCCGTCGCGGATCTCGATCTGCCGGGGCAGCGAGGCCGCGATGTCCCGGTCATGGGTGATCAGGACGATGGTGGTGCCCTCCTCGTTGAGCCGGCGCAGCAGCCCCAGCACGGCCTGCCCGGTGGCGGTGTCCAGCGCCCCGGTCGGTTCGTCGGCGAGCACCAGCGACGGCCGGTTGACCAGCGCCCGGGCGATCGCGACGCGTTGCCGTTCGCCGCCGGACAGGTGCTGCGGGCGGTGGTCGGCCCGATGCGCCAGGCCGACCCGGGCCAGCGCCTGCCGGGCCCGCTCGCGCCGGTGCCGGCGCGGCACCCCGGCGTAGAGCAGGCCGGTGGCGACGTTGTCGGTGGCGCTGAGGCCGTCGGTGAGGTGGAACTGCTGGAAGACGAAGCCGATCTCGCGCGCCCGGAGGGCGGACAGGTGCCGGTCGCCGAGCCGGGCGACGTCCTGGCCGGAGATCCGGACCGTGCCCGAGGTGGGCCGGTCCAGCGTGCCGATGATGTTGAGCAGGGTGGACTTGCCCGATCCGGACGGCCCCACGATCGCCACCAGTTCCCCGGCGACGATGTCCAGGGCGGCGCCGGCCAGGGCGGTCACCCCGCCGGGATAGACCATCCCCACATCTCGCAGGGACAGGACGGGTGCCACGGTCACGAGGAGACCACCACGTCCGTGCCCTCGGTGAGTCCCTCGCCGGTGACCTCGACCCACCCGTCGGCGAACATGCCGGTGCGCACCGCGACCAGGCCGGCCGGCCCCTGCAGGGCGTAGCCGCCCTCGGTGAGCGCCACCAGCGCCTCGACCGGCGCGGCGAGCACGTCCCGCACGGACCGGCCGGCGAAGTTCACCTTGACGTCGGCGGAGTCGAGCCCGGCGATGCTCTTCGGGTCGTCGACGGTCACGGTGACGGTCAAGGTCGGGGCCCCGTCGGCGCCGCTGCCCTCGGCGGTGGCGAGGTCGCGGCCGACGGAGACGACCCGGGCTTTCGCAGTACGCTCGTCGGGCAGCACCACCGTGACCTTGTCGCCCCGCTGGATCGAACCGGCGTCGGACAGTTCCGCGGCCACGGTGACCACCTTGCGGGTCGGGGTCACCGACATCAGCACCGCGTTCGCCGGGGAGCCGGGCTGCACCGTGACCGCCTCCACCCGGATCGCGCCGCTGAGCACCTCGACGTCACCCAGCGTCACTGTGCCGGTGACCGGTTGGCCGGTGTCGTTCTGCCAGCTCTTGATCGCCTTGATCAGCCGCGCCGTGAGGACGCCCTCGCCTTCTTTGACCCGTACGGAAGTGGTCTTGCCGGCTGCGGGTTTCGGGTCGGTGGTTTTGGGATCGGCGGTTTTGGGATCGGCGGTTTTGGGGCCGGCGGGCGGCGTGGACTGCACGACCCGCTCGCCTTCCGCGGGCTGGCGGCCGATCGAGTAGCCGAGCGCCGCGAGATTCCGCGCGATGATCTGGACATCGCGGCCGACCATGTTCCCGCCGGCGATCGCGCGGTACAGCGGCATGCTGCCGTAGAACAACGTCACCGGCCGGTCGTCGGCCCGGAGCAACTGCCCGCCCCGCTTGATCGTGGCGCCGGCCGGCGGCAGCCAGGTCACCGTCGCCTCCTTGTGCGCGGCCAGCGGGCGCGGCGCGCCGTACCCGATGCTCCCCGGCAGCGACGTGGTGGTGGAGAGGTCCCGGCGCTCGATCTTCGCCGTCGCGACCGCGCCCGGCTGCTCCGGCCGCGGCGCGCCGGCGGCCCGGTGCCGGGTCACCACGACCGCCGCGCCGGCGGCCAGTGCCGCGACGACGAGGCCCGCGACCAGCCACCGGACGAACCGGCGCCGCCGCGGTGGCGGGTCGGTGACCAACGGTATGAGCTCGGTAGCGGCGTCAGGCATCGGATGCATGCCGACGAGCGTGACCGGTACTCGTTAGGAAGCTGTCAGATCTCGTCGGGCAATCGGGCGGACGGCCCCGGCCCTGCGAGAGAGCCGGGGCGACCGCCGGGTGCGCTAGATCAGGTAGCCGGCGAGGGCGATGCTCTGGTCGCGCAGGGCCTGGGCGACGGTGCGCGAGATCCGCGCCGCGCCGGCGGCCTCGAAGTGCGTGTGGTCGTTGCAGAAGAACGCCCCGACCGCACCCTGGGTGTAGTCGCCGTTGTTGGGGCACAGGCGGAGCGAGTTGTAGAGCGCGACACTGCGCTGGTGCAGGTCGATGACGGGCACGCCGTTGGCTGAGCCGGCCGCGAAGGTCTCGTTGACGAAGCCGCGGTTCCCGACGGCCGTGCTGCCCGAACACCTGATCGCGGCGACCGGCGTGACGAAGACCGGGTTGGCGCCGCGCTGACGGGCGGCCTGCGCCAGCACGCCCAGCAGTTCCCGGTAGCGCGCCGTGCCGACGTGCCGCGGACAGGCACGGTCCCCGTCGTTGATGCCGAACTGGATGAGCAGATAGTCGCCCGCCTTCATGCCGGTGCTCGTGTTGAGCATCGCCTGCCATCGGGCGGAGTAGGTCTTCGGGTTGACGACGCACTCGCCGGCGGCGTCCATGGTGCTGGTGACGTTGGGGTCGTACAGCCAGGTCTGGATGCTGCGGCCGCCCTGCGCGCTGTTGACGACGGTGACGTCGGAGGTGAACAGCGCGTCGAACTCCCGGCCCCAGCCGATCGGGCACGCTCCGCTGGAGGAGCCGTTCGCCACCGTGGAGTCACCCGCCAGCCACACCTTGATCGGTGCGGCGGCCGCGACCAGGTCCGAACCGGAGCCTTCGGTGGCGGACGCGGTGGAAGACGCGGTGGTGTTGCAGGTGGCCGCGGACCCGCCCGCGCCGGCGGCGGCGCTGTCGATCTCGTAGCCCGTGCTCAGCGGCAGGGCGAGGGCCAGGACCAACAGCCAGCGCCGGGGCTTCCAGACGTTCTTCATCGGTTCTCCCCACAAGGGTGCGACGGGTTCAGAGTCGGGCGGCGATGATCGGGGCGAGGCGATCAGCGATCTTCCGCTGGCCCTGGTCGTTGGGGTGCACGTTGTCGACCGTGTCGGTGGACTCGGTGATCCAGCCCTCGGTGTTGACGAAGAACACGTTGCGGTCGCCGGCGGTGGTGCGCGCGGTCACCGCGTTCTGGGTCTGCGTGACGAAGCGCTTGCGGAACGTCTGCATCGCGAAGATGGCGGCGTTCGGGTATTTCTGCCGGACGCGCTCCAGCAGCGTCACGTACGTGGCCTGGAACTCCGGGGTGTGCACGCCGTGGCCGGAGTCGTTGGTGCCGAGGTTGATCACCACCGCGTCGGCCCGGTAGCGCGCGAAGTTCCAGTCCGGTGAGCCGGGCTCGGCCCCGGTCTTGAGGAACTGCACGCTCAGGCCGACGCAGCCGTCGGCCGTGGCGACCAGGCAGGCGCCGCCCTGGGCGATCTGGGTGTGCTCGACCTTGAGCCGCTCGCCGACCAGCCAGCCGTACGCGGTCAGCGCCTGCTTGGAGGACAACTGGCCCACCGTGATGGAGTCACCGATGAACTCGATGGTCCGCGCGGAGACCGGCGGGGCGAACGTCTGCGCGCCGGCGTCGAGGACCACACCCTGGTACACGGCGTCGCCATGGTAGGAGCCGGCAACCGGACGGTACGACACCCGGAGCGTGTGGTTGCCGGCGGCGAGCGAGGTCGGGGTGAGGTTCACCGTGCCGCTGACGTTCTTGTACGCCACGTCCGGGCCGCCGTCGATGCTGGCGAAGAAGTCGATCGCGTTGCGCTGTTTCAGCTTCACCGTCCGGCCGGTGAAGCCGACCTTGACGTAGCCGCCGGCCCACTTGGACACGTACCGGGCGGTGGAGCTGGTGTCCCAGCGCCCGACGAACTTGACGTTCGGGTCCGTCGGCGAGCCGTCGCCGACCGCGGCGGTGGCGGGCAGCCCGGTCAGCGCTCCCACGGCGACGATCGCCACCATGGCGGCGGCGAGCAAGGCACGTCCTGGCAATGCGGCGATCGGCACGACAATGTCCTTTCTGGAGTGGCCTACCGGAGGAAGCGGACGAGGGACAGGCCACGCTCGCGGATGCCTCGCACGACGAGGTCGGCCATCTGGGTGGCGCCGTCCTGCGAGAAATGGGTGTTGTCGGTGACGCCGTCGGTCGCGGCGCTCAGGAACAGCCGCGTCGAGTTCGCCGGGCCGAGCGATTCGACCAGGGCCTCGCTGCGCGCGGTCAGGTCGATGACCGGCACGTTCCGGGCGGTGCCGAGGGCGCGCATCTCGGCGGGCAGGTCCACCCCGAGGCCGTTGACGTGCAGGGCGGTCGGGGTGAGCTGACTGCCGCTGAACAGCCGGCGCACGGGCGGGGTCACCAGCACCGGCACCCCGCCCCGGGCCCGAACCTGGCTGATCATGGTGGTCAGGTTGTCGCGGTAGGCGGCCGCGGTGGTTTGCTTGTCGTTGTGCCCGAACTGAATCAGCACCAGATCGTGCTGCCGGATCAGCGGCCGCACGGTCGGGAACAGGGCGGCGTCGGCGAGGAAACTGCCGGAGCTCTCGCCGGAGTCGGAGTAGTTGGCGACGACGGCGCCCGGGCCGACCCGGCCGGTGATCATCTGTCCCCAGCCGGTGTAGGGCTGAGTGGGCTGGTCACAGACCGTGGAATCGCCGGCCAGGTAGACGGCGAGCGGGGCACGTGCCGGAGTGACCGTTACCGCGGTGACCTTCGGCGCCGTCCCGGCGAACGTGATGTCGAGGCCGGGTGTGCCGGTGCCGCCCTGGCCGGTCGGCTGCCCCTCCGGCTGGCGCACGTTGACCGTGGCGGAATATCTCGCGACCGTTCCCGGCGCGGTGCTCACGGCGGGCAGGATGAGACGTCGGGCCTCGACCCACATCGAGGTGTTCCCGGCCGCCGCGGTGTCACCGATCGACACGGCGACGTCATAGTTGCCCGGAGCGAGGGCGTAGTGGCAGGTGACCGGTGACGTGCCCGTGCACTGCACGGGCAGCGCGGCGGTGGCGGTGGCGCCGGCGGTGGCGGGCATGGTCATCCCGATCGGGGTGCTGACGATCAGGCCCGTCACGGCGGCAGCCACCATGACACGGGCCCGTGGTTGCTTCCTCAAGCCTGTCCTCCAGCGCCGACGGCCAGCGTTGACGACCAGCCCTTAGTTAGTTTGATACCTCAACTTATCGCTTACATTCACGACAGTCAATGAAAGGTCTTCCCGATGAGATCTCCCTTCGGCCTGGAAGGTAAGACCGCCCTCGTCACGGGCGGAAACCAAGGGCTCGGCAAGGCGTTCGCCCTGGGCCTGGCGCAGGCGGGCGCGCGAGTCGCCATCTCCGGCCGGCGGGCGGAGGCGAACCGGGCAGCCGCCGCGCAGGCCGCGGAGGCGGGCTTCGACTACGTCACCATCACGGCCGACATCACCGATGACGCCCAGGTCTCAGCCATGACGGAGCAGGCGCTCAACGCCTTCGACGGCCGGATCGACATCCTGGTCAACAACGCGGGAACGTGCTATCACGCGCCGTCCTTCGACGTGACCGACGACGAGTGGTCCGGCGTCTTCGACCTCAACGTCCGCGCGCTCTGGAAGACGTCCCTCGCCGTGGGCGCCGGCATGCGCCGCCACGGCGCCGGCTCGATCGTCAACATCGGCAGCATGTCGGGCATCATCGTCAACCGCCCGCAATGGCAGCTCGCGTACAACGCGTCGAAGGCCGCGGTGCACCACCTCACCAAGTCGATGGCGGTGGAATGGGCGCCGTACGGGATCCGGGTCAACGCCGTCGCGCCCGGATACGTCAAGACCGAGATGGCGCCGGTGGACCGGCCGGAGTTCCGGCGCCACTGGATCGAGGACTGCCCCCAGCAACGCTTCGCGCTGCCGGAGGAGATCGCTCCCAGCGTCGTCTTCCTCGCCAGTGACGCCGCGTCCTTCATCACCGGGTCGATTCTCGTGGCCGACGGCGGCTACACCGCGGTCTGACGGTCTCGCCCGGTGCCGGGGCGGGATGCCCGCCCCGGCTCGCCGGTCAGCCGCAGCGCTTGCCGCTGTTGATGCAGGCGGCGATCTTCTTCATCTGGCGGTCGGAGTTGACGTTGACGAAGTCGTTGTGGTCGGAGAAGGGGTTGTGGTTCTCCTCGGGGAAGGAGTCCAGGGCGAACTGGCCCTTGTCCTGCACGGCGCGGGGGATGTCGTAGGAGATGCTGATCCGCAGCTGGGGGATGGCGGTGAAGCCCTGGGGACAGGCCCCGGTCCTGGTGTCGGCGAAGGACAGGTGGGCGCGGTGGTTGTCGCTGTCGATGTCCTGGCCGTTCCAGCAGCCCGGGAAGTCCTGGACGCGCATGACCTGGCTGCCGCCGGGGCAGATCGGGTATTTGTCGGAGAGCCGGTCGGCGAAGCCGGAGCAGGTCCAGGTGGCGCGGGCGTTGGCCGGGCCGCGGCTGGTGGGCTTGGCGTCGCCGGTCAGGGCCCGCAGGAAGCGCGGCATCGGGGTCACCTTGCTCGTGGCGTTGCCGCGGTATTCGATCAGGACGGCGGCGGGACGGACGATGGCGCCGGTGTTGCCGGGGAGTTCGAGGTTCGGGCCGCTCGGGGCCTGGAGTTCCTTGTCGCCGCCGGCGGCGGGCGGAGTGCTGGCCGGCGGGGCGCTGGGCGCCGGAGCCGGGGTGTCCTGCCCCTTGCCGATGGTGCAGGCGGCGAGCTTGTCCAGCCCGGCCGGCCGGGCTGCGCGGCGGCTGATGGCGATGCCGATCCGGTCGATCGTCGCGGTCCGCTTCGACTGCAGGGCGCCGAGCACGCCGCCGTCGCCGGGGGCCTGGACCAGGCGCTCGTCGGCGTTGGCGATCTGCTGGTCGAGCTCGGCCAGGTTGCGGTTCACCTCGTCGACGGCCTGCTCCGGGACGTCGGCGAGCTTGTCGCGTACGGAGGGGCAGCGCACGTTCGGGTTGGCGACGCTGCGGGTGTTCGCGGTGGCGTGCCCGGCGTGCATGCCGTCGTAGCTGACCTCGCACTCGACCAGGGAGACCAGCCCGGCGGGTTTGCGGCCCTGCCGGGTGAGCATGCTGCTGATCTTCTTCAGCGCGGTGGCCCGCTGGGCGCGGAGCGGCCGGATCACCGAGTTGTTGAAGTCGGCGTCGATCTGCCCGCGGCTGGCGGCGATCCGCTCGTTGGCGGCGGCCTGGGCGCGGTCCAGTTTGGCCAGTTGGCGGTCGACGGCGGCCCGTACGCCGGCCGGCATGGCCGGGAGCCGGTCGCGCACGGTCGGGCAGGAGACCGTCGGCACGGTGTCGGCGAGGGCGGCGGCGGTGTCGGCGCGGACAGCCTTGTCGATGCGGACGACGGGCCAGAAGTAGGAGGACTTGTCGCCGTTGCGGCAGGTGGTGCCGGAGGCGGCGAGGACCTCATCGGGGGTGTCGGCGGTGATGGCCTGGTTGCCGACGAAGTCGTGGACGTGCTCGGCGCCGTTCTTGATGCCGGGCTGGGCGACCGGGTTGTCGGGGCTGAACTTGCCGTTGCCGTTGGTGCCGCAGTCCACAGTGAACACGCCGGTGGCGGCGCCGCGTTGTGGTCGCGGGATCACGACGTTCGGCGCGACCTTCGCGATGGCCACGAAGTCGGCGAGGCTGGTCTCCGCGGCCGCTTCGCCCTTTCCGCCGCTGGACACGAAGTAGCCCGTGGCCCCGGCTGTCACGATGAGCGTCGCCGCCACCGCGACCATGCGTCCGGTACGGGTTCTCTTTCTGGCCTTCATCGAGGGGTCTCCTTCTGTGGGGTGAAGGGCGCGGATCGCGCTTATGTGCCGGGGTACGCACGCCCCCGGCCGGGTCGATCAGCCTTCGCCGGGTGCGTCACCGGTCGGTAAGATCTCCGCACCTTCAGGCCCGATGCGACTACGGAACGTTCAGCTCGGCGTCGTCGGCGGGAAGGCATTACGCACTGACGGCCGGTCGACCCGTTGGCGTCGCAGGAATCCCTCGTCTTCGACCGCAGGCACCACGTGATGATCGCGGTGAACGCCGGCAGCAACTCGGTCACCACCTTCCAGGTGCGGGACGGCAAGCTCACCCACCCGCGCACGGTGAAGTCCGGCGGCGACTTCCCGGCGAGCATCGCGGTGTCCGGTCGGACCGTGTACGTCCTCAACGCCGGCGGCACCACGAACGTGACCGGCTTCCGGCTGACCCACGACGGGCTGCGCCCGCTCGCCGGCTCGACCCGGAAGCTGGGCATCACCAACGACGCCGTGCCGCTGTTCACCGATTCCCCGCCGCAGGTCGGCTTCAGCCCCGACGGCCGGCAACTGCTGGTCACCACGAAGAGCAAGAACACGATTGAGGTCTTCGCGGTAGCCGAGAACGGCCTGCTCTCCGACGAACCGGTTTCCACCGCGTCGACCGGGGCCGTGCCGTTTTCGTTCGTCTTCGACCAGGCCGGTCACCTGCTCGTCACGGAGGCCGCCAAGTCCGGGGTCACCTCGTACACGCTGGGCGAGGACGGCACCCTGGACGTCATCACCCCGTCGGTGGAGTCGGGTCAGCAGGTGCTGTGCTGGATCGCCCGAGCCGGCGAGTTCTTCTATGGCACCAACCCGGGCAGTTCGACCATCAGCCTCTACACGGTCGACGGCGAGGGAAAGGTCAGCATCGGCGGCGAGGACGGCGAGCTCACCCTCGTCGAGACCGAGAACCAGGGCCTGCCCGTCTTCGCCGACGGATCCGGCATGGCGGGCCTGGTCGTCTGGTAGCAGGCGCGAGCCGCAGAAACGTATACGGGCGGGCCCTCGGGCCCGCCCTTTCGTGTGCCGCAGAGGTACGCGGTTCTGTCACCAGGTGGTGAGCAGGAGATGATTGACCACCAGCGCGAGCGTCGCCTGCACGATGAGCCAGCCGCGCCTGGTCGCGGGCGGGAGCAGCGCGGCGCCCGCCATGAGCCAGACGGCGAACGGCAGCCAGATCCGCTCCACCTCCGCCTTGCTGAGCCCGGACAGGTCGGCGGCCAGAACGGCGACCAGAGCCGCGGCGGGCAGCGACACGACCGGTCCGAGGCCGAGCATCGACGACGGGTGACGCCACACAGTGGACGGAAAGACCCGGGACACCGCTCGCCGCAGGACGACGGCGGCCACCGGGCCGGCGCAGGCCACCACCAGCGCGAGGTCGGCCCACACCCAGTACCCGTAGGGCCGGTCGCTCGCGATGCCCTGGTAATAGCGTTCGACTACCAGGCGGTAGCCGTCGAGCCACCAGAAACCGGAGAGCGTGAACGCCGCCAAGACGGTGACGCCGGCACCGGTCATGGCGCCGAGCGTGCGCCACGGCAGGGGTCCGCTCCGCCGGGCGAGGAGCACCACCGCCAGCATCGGCACCGCGATCAGGGTCAGGCCGTAGGACAGGTAGAGGCCGAGGACCAGGAGCGCGCCGGAGGCCGCGCCCGCCCAGATCCACCGGCGGGTCAGGGCGACCGCGAGCAGCGCCAGCCCGGTCGCGGCCACCCCGGCGAACAGCCCGTCGGCGGACGCGCCGATCCAGATCGCGCCGGGGAACAACACCAGGAACGGCACGGCCGCGCGGGCGGCGTCCTCGTCGCCGAGCGCGCGGATCGTCACCGGCACCGCCACCGCGACAAGTGCGCCGACGGCCACGCAGGCCAGCGCGGCCCAGGCGCCCCCGCCGAGACCGATCCGGTCGAGACCGACGAAGACGAGCAGGGCGCCGGGCGGGTGACCGGCGACGTGGGTGGTCCACGAGTCCGGCTGGAAGTCCAGGATCCGGCCGGCGAACCCGCGCAGCATGGCCGGCACGTCGGTGACCCCGTCGACCTCGCTGAGATACTCGTGCCCGGTGGTGAGCCGGCCGGCCAGCCCGCGCTGCCAGCCGTCCACCAGCGCGAGCGACACGATCCACGCGACGGCGGCGCCGTAGCCGGCGAGCATCAGCCGCCGCCAGCCCATCGTCCCGGCGAGCCGCTGTCCGTGCCATCCGACCAGCACCGCGACGGCGAGCGCCAAGGGCGTGCCCGGGCCGATGTGCGGCAGCCAGATCGCGGTGAAGGGTGCGGCGCTGGCGTGCACCGGGCGCCCGGCGAGATACAGCGCGGCACCCACGACGGATGCCAGCACGGTGAGCCCGAGGGCGCCGCCGCCGGTGACGAGGTCGGCCCGAGCGTCCTCGACCCCGGCCGGCCCGTGGATGGTCATCCGCGCAAAGCGGCGTGCGCGAACTCGGTCAGGCCGGCGACGAGGCCGACCCGGGCGCGGAAACCCAGCTCGGCGGCCGCACGGGCGGGCTCGGCGACCACGTGCCGCACGTCGCCGAGCCGGAACTCGCCGGTGACCACCGGCTCCGGGCCGTCGACCACGCGGGCCAGGGCGGCGGCCATCTCGCCCACCGTCGCGGGCTGCCCCGAGGCCACGTTGTACGCCCGCAGCCCGGCCAGGTCACCACGGGCGGTCGCGGCGAGCGCGGCGACGTTGGCCCGCGCCACATCGCTGACGTGCACGAAGTCGCGGCGCTGCGCCCCGTCCTCGAACACCCTCGGGGCGCGGCCCGCCGCCAGCGCCGACCGGAAGATCGCGGCCACCCCGCTGTACGGCGTGTCCCGCGGCATCCCCGGCCCGTAGACGTTGTGGTAGCGCAGGGCCACCACCGAGCCGCCGCACTGCCGGGCCCAGGCCGCGCTGAGGTGCTCCTGGGCGAGCTTGGTGGCCGCGTACACGCTGCGCGGGTCGAGCGGGGCGTCCTCGCCCACCGGCACGGACGTCAGCGGGAGCCCGCAGGAGGGGCACGTCGGCTCGAACCTGCCCGCGGCCAGATCGGCGACGGCGCGTGCGGCCGGGCGGGTCGGGCCGTCGGCGGGGCAGGCGTAGGCGCCTTCGCCGTAGACGACCATCGAGCTGGCCAGCACCAGGCGGTGCACGCCGGCGCGGGCCATCTCGGCGAGCAGCACAGCGGTGCCGAGATCGTTGCAGCCGACGTACTCCGGTAGGTCGTCGAGGTCGACGCCCATCCCGACCATCGCGGCCTGGTGCACGACGGCGTCGACGCCACGCAACGCGCCCGCGACGGCGGCCCGGTCACGGACGTCCGCGCGCACAACCGGTACGGAGTGGACAGTCGCGGGCAGCGGGCCAGGGTGCGCGGCCGGGTGCCCGACGTCGAGGATGCTCACCTCATGCCCGGCTTCGCGCAGGGCTGAGCTGACATGGGTGCCGATGAAGCCGGCGCCGCCGGTTACGAGTACGTGGGTCACCGCGCCGACGTTAGGCGGGTCGCGGGGCGTCGGCCGCCGATCGGCGCATCATGTCAGCGGATCGTAAGGACTTCGTACGCGTAAGAAAGCCGTAATGCCGGACCGTGGCCGGCGGCCTATGTTCGCGGGCTAGCTTCCGTTCGTGACCGATGTCGTTCTTCCCTGCCTCAACGAGGCTCCCGCGCTGGCCTGGCTGCTGGCGCGGATGCCCGCCGGATACCGGCCGATCGTCGCCGACAACGGCTCGACCGACGGCTCGGCCGAGGTGGCCCGCCGCCTCGGTGCCCGGGTCGTGACCGTGCCACAGCCCGGCTACGGCGCCGCCGTGCACGCCGGGATTCT
This sequence comes from Actinoplanes sp. ATCC 53533, assembly GCF_003947245.1. NCBI lineage: Bacteria > Bacillati > Actinomycetota > Actinomycetes > Micromonosporales > Micromonosporaceae > Actinoplanes > Actinoplanes sp. ATCC 53533. Next base: position 218,796 of record NZ_QHHV01000059.1, read on the forward strand.
CGCCGCCGACCCGGCCGATGGCCTGGTCTGCGTCATGGACGCCGACGGCTCCTTCGATCCCGGCGAGCTGCCGCTGGTCGCCGACCCGGTCCGCGGCGGTACGGCCCGGCTGGCGGTCGGCAGGCGCAGACCGGCCGGCCGGGGCGTGTGGCCGCCGCACGCCCGCCTCGGCAATGCCGTGCTCGCCCACCGGTTGCGCCGCACCACCGGCCTGCGGGTGCACGACATCGGGCCGATGCGCGCCGCCCGCCGCGACGATCTGCTCGCCCTCGGCCTGCGGGACCGCCGGTTCGGCTATCCCCTCGAGCTGCTGATCGCCGCCGCCCGGGCCGGCTGGGAGGTCATCGAGGTCGACGTTGCCTACCGGCGGCGGACCGCGGGCACCACGTCGAAGGTCACCGGCACGGTGCGCGGCACCGCCCGGGCGATCCGCGACATGAGCGCGGTGCTCGCCCGATGAGCGTCCAGGTGCTCGTGCTGGCCAAGACGCCGGTGCCGGGACGGGTCAAGACCAGGCTCTGCCCGCCGTGCACTCCCGGCCAGGCCGCCGTGGTCGCCGCCGCCGCGCTCGCGGACACCGTGGCCGCCGTCACCGCCGCGCCGGCCACGCGTCGCTGCCTCGTCGTCGACGGCGACCATCCGGCACCGCCCGGCTGGCACCGGACGGCCCAGCGGGGCGTGACCCTCGGCGAACGCCTGGTCCACGCCTATGCCGACACCCGGCTGGACGGCGTGGGGAGCCTGTTGATCGGCATGGACACCCCGCAGATCAGCGCCGGGCTGCTGGCCGACGCCGTTCAACGGCTCGACGAGGGCGACGCCGTGCTCGGGCTCGCCGACGACGGCGGCTGGTGGGCTCTAGGACTCCGGAATCCGTCGCACGGCAAGGCGTTGTGGCGGGTGCCGATGTCCACTCCGGACACCGGGGCACCGACCCTGGCCGCCCTGCGGGCTCGCGGTCTCCGCGTCGCGGCGCTGCCGACGCTGCACGACGTGGACACCTACGCCGACGCCCAGGCCGTGGCCGCGCTCTGCCCCGCCGGCAGTCGCTTCGCGTACGCCGTATCCGAGCTGGCCCGCCCGGTGGCGGCGGCATGACGACCACCGTCATCACCACCTCGCCGGCGGCTGCTCCCGCCGCCCTGGCCATCTTCGAGGAAGCCATCCGCCGCGCCGACGCGGGACGACCCGCCACCGCACTGCGCCGCGACGTCTTCGGTCCACTGCCGGGACACGGCCGGTGGCGGCACCTGCTGCTCGCCGACGGCAAACATCGGCATCGGCGGCGAACCCGAAACACTCCTGCGCCGATGCCGCGAGCTGCTCTCCCGCGATGGCCGGCTGCACGTCGAATTGGCTCGCCCCGGAACCCGCAGCTGGTCCGGCAACGCCCAGCTCCGGCACGAGGCGGGCGGCCCGAGCGCGCCGTTCCGCTGGGCACCATCCAGTCCGGGGTGTTCCAGGAGAACACCGCCAGCCTGGCCCTGCACCGTTCCTGCGGGTTCCGCACGGTCGGCGTCCGCGAGCGGGTCGGCCGGCACACCGCCCGGGGCAACCGGTGGCGTGATGTCGTGTTCATCGAACGCCGCAGCCCCGCCATCACCTGACATCTCACCGGGCCACACACGACCCCCTCGACTTGTTGACCATTGCTGTAAGACAGGAGCCGCTCGTGAGCACTCACCTCGACCAGTACCGGTCGTCGTCATCGGCGCCGGCCCTGTCGGGCTTGCCGCCGTCGCCGGCGCGCTGACCGCCGCCGTGCTCACCTGGGCAGTCGTCGCGATCCCGGTCGGCCGCTGGCTGGACCGGCACGGCGGCTTCTTGCACCGGAAGGACCCCAACTCCGCATGGCCGCCATCATCTACACCGACTCGCCCGCCGCCCGCGAAGCCTTGCACCGCAGAACCCTCGTCGTCGTGATGGCCTCCCAGGTATTCAGCGGTGCCGGGCTCGCCGCCGGCATCACCGTCGGCGCGTTGCTGGCCGCGGACATGCTCGGCACCAGCAGCCTGTCCGGGCTACCCGTCGCCCTGTTCACCGCCGGATCCGCCGGCGCCGCCCTCATGGTCGGCGGGCTCTCCCAGCGCTTCGGACGCCGCACCGGGCTGACCGCCGGGTACACCACCGGCGCGCTCGGCGGCGCCGGAGTCGTGCTCGCCGCCGCCGTCGACAGCATCCCGCTACTCATGCTGTTCCTGCTCGTGTACGGGGCCGGCACTGCCACCAACCTGCAGGCCCGCTACGCCGGCGCCGACCTCGTCGGACCCGGGCGCCGCGGCCGCGCCGTCAGCTCCGTGCTCGTCGCCACCACCCTCGGCGCCGTCGCCGGCCCCAACCTCGTCGCCGCCACCGGGCACGTCGCACAGCACTGGGGTATCCCCGCCCTGGCCGGACCCTTCGGGCTCGCCGCCCTCGCCTACGCCGTCGCCGGCACTGTGCTGTTCGCCCTGCTGCGTCCTGACCCTCTGCAGATCTCCCGCCGCATCGCCGCCGCCGAGCAGGAGACCGTCGCCGCCGACGTCGGGCCGGCTCCGGCCCGAGCGAAGCGCTATGCCGGCGGCGTGACCGCCGGGGCCGTCACCATGGTCATCACCCAGATCGTGATGGTCGCGGTGATGACCATGACCCCCATCCACATGCAGGCCCACGGCCACGACCTGTCCGCCACCGGTCTGGTCATCGCCGTGCACATCGGCGCGATGTACCTGCCGTCCCCGCTGACCGGGCTGCTCGTGGACCGCCTCGGCCGGATACCCGTCGCCGCGGCAGCCGGGCTGGCCCTGCTCGCCGCCGGCGTCGTCGCCGCCACCGCCCCCACCGGCTCAGTCGCCGCCCTCGCCGCGGCCCTGGCGCTGCTCGGCCTGGGCTGGAACCTCGGCCTCGTGTCCGGCACCGCCATGATCACTGATGCGCTGCCGCTGCACACCCGCGCCAGGACGCAGGGAACCGTCGACCTCTGCGTCGCACTCGCCGGCGCCGGAGGCGGCATCGCCAGCGGCATGGTCCTCTCGGCCACCAGCTACGCCGCCCTCGCCCTGGGCGGCGGGATCCTCGCGCTGGCCGTCATCCCGCTGATCACTCTGCGACGCCCGGACAGCGCGACCGCATAGCCGAATCCTGCGCCGCAGCAGTCGGCTCTGTTCGCATCGAGGCAGTCCAGGAGTCTTGACTCCGCCATCGGTAAGTCGTAGCTTACCGTTCGTGGCTACTTACCAAGCCGGTGCCGGCTGGGACGCCCTGGGCGACCCCACCCGGCGCGCCATCATCGCGTGCCTGGCGGAGCGGCCGCGGGCCGTCGGTGAGCTCGCCGAGGAACTGCCGATCAGCCGGCCCGCGGTGTCCCAGCACCTGAAGGTGCTCAAGGACGCCGGCCTGGTCACCGACCGCACCGCCGGCACTCGCCGGGTCTACCGGCTCAACCCCGCGGGTGTCGCCGCCCTGCGCGATCAACTGGACACGTTCTGGCATCGCGCGCTGGACGGTTACCAGGACGTCGTCGAACAACCGACCGAGGAGGACTCATGACCCAGGCACCGGATGTGGTGGTGCGCCGGCAGATCATCGTGAATGCGCCGCTCGAGCGCGCCTTCACGGTGTTCACCGAGCGGTTCGGCGACTTCAAGCCGCCGGAGCACAACCTGCTCGGCGTGGCGATCGCCGAGACCGTGTTCGAGCCGAAGGTCGGCGGCCACATCTACGACCGCGGCGTCGACGGCACCGAATGCCGCTGGGCCCGGGTGCTCGCCTACGATCCGCCGGACCGGGTCGTGTTCAGCTGGGACATCAGCCCGCAATGGCAGGTCGAGACCGAGCCGGACAACACCAGCGAGGTCGAGGTCCGGTTCGTCGCCGAAACACCCCAGCGTACGAGGGTCGAGCTGGAGCACCGCCACCTCGACCGGCACGGACCCGGCTGGGAATCCGTCCGCGACGGCGTCGCCCACGACGAAGGATGGCCGCTCTACCTGAACCGCTACGCCGCCCTGTTCACCACAGCAGCCTGACCGTCGCCGGATGGACCGGACGTCCCGCTTCCCCGCGTACCAGCAGGACGTCCGACCGGGTCTGGTGACGTGCCGTTCGCGTTGTTCCGGTCGGTCCGGATGGCCCGGGATGCCGCTTCGCCCAGCGTGAGATTGCCCCATGCGTAGAACCCGCACCGATGGGCGGCGATCGGAATGACGTTGTACCAGTCGCCGCCGTAGGCGGCGAGGAGCTGGTGCCATAGTGGCGCCATTATGACTTTACGTGGCGCCATAGATGTGCCATCTTGGCACCATGAACATTGAGAACAACGTGTT
>NZ_QHHV01000005.1:0-25009 GCF_003947245.1 Actinoplanes sp. ATCC 53533
GGGACGTCACCGGCAAGCTGCTGGCCGCGCTGCACACCGCGGTCAACGGCTGGCGGGGTCACGACGCGGAGCTGCTGGTCGACCTGGAACGGCACGGCCGCGAGCCGATCGGCGACGCGGACCTGTCCCGTACCGTCGGCTGGTTCACCTCGATCTCCCCGGTCCGGCTGCCCGCCGAGCGCACCGACGACGGTCTCGGCTTCGGGCTGCTGCGCTACGTCAACCCGCGTTCGGCCGCCGCCCTGGCCCGGCTCGGCACGCCCCAGGTGCTCTTCAACTACCTGGGCCGGTTCGCCGACGACAGCGGGGACTGGGCCGCCGCCGACGAGGACATCAAGGTCCGGCCGGACGACGACCTCGGCACGCCGTACCTGTTGGAGATCAACGTCTGGGCCCGCGGCCCGGAGCTGCACGCGGTCCTGACCTATGCCGACGATGGCCTCGGCCTGGACGCCACCCGGGCGATCGCGGACGGCTGGGCGGCGGCGCTCGCGCCGGCCGAGCAGGAGTGGCCGCTGTCGCCGCTGCAGGACGGCCTGTTCTTCCAGGCCAAGCTGGCCGGGGACGCGGATGTCTACATCGCGCAGAACGCCTTCGACGTCGGCTACCGGCTCGACGTCCCGGCGCTCGAACGGGCCTTCGCGGCCGTGCTGCGCGCGCACCCGGCCACCCGGCTGGGCTTCACCGACGAGGGCCGCGACCAGGCGGTGGCGATCCTCGGCACCGAGGTGCCGGCATCGGTCGAGGTTATTGATCTTTCGGACCAGGGCCGCACGGCCGACGTTGTCGATCTTGATGAGGAAAGCAGGCTCGACGCGGTCATGGCCGCCGACCGGGCCCGGCCGTTCGACCTCGCCGCGCCGCCGCTGGCCCGGCTCACCGTGGTGCGGCTGCCCGGCGGGCGCGACCGGCTGCTGTTCACCTACCACCTGCTGCTCTGGGACGGCTGGTCGCGCGAGCTGGTGCTGCGCGACCTCTTCGGCGCGTACGCGGGCCGGCCGATCGCCGAGCAGAGCGCGAGCTTCACCGACTATCTCGACTGGCTGGGGCGGCAGGACACCGAGGCGTCGGCCCGCGCCTGGGCGGACGCGCTGGGCGAGCCGACGATCCTCTACCCGGCCGCCGCCGGCACCCAGCCGGTGCTCGCCACCAGCCTCGGGGTGCGGCTGACCGAGCGGCAGACCGCCCGGCTCACCGAGCTGAGCCGGTCCGCCGGCGTCACCCTCAACGCCGTGCTGAGCACCGCGCTCGGCCTGGTGCTGGGCCACGCCTCCGGCCGCTCCGAGGCCGTCTTCGGCACCACGGTCGCCGGGCGGCCCACCGAACTGGACGGCATCGAGGAGGTCGTCGGCGTCTTCCTCAACACCGTGCCGCAGCGGGTCACCTTCGCCGCCGCCGAGCCGGTCCGCGACGTGCTGCGGCGGGTGCAGGCCGAGCGCGTCGAGCTGATGCCGCACGAATACCTGGGCCTGGGCGACATCCAGCGCGCGGCCGGGCGCGGCCCGCTCTTCGACAGCCTGTACGTGCTGCAGAACTTCCTGGCCGACGACACGTTCACCGACCTGGAGACCGAGCACGGCATCGTCGGGGTCGAGGCCGTTGACGCCACTCACTACCCGCTGACCTGGGTGGTCACCCCGGGCCGGGAGCTTCGGGTACGCCTGGAGTACCGCTCGGACGTGGTCGGCGAGGCCGAGGCCCGGTCCCTGCTCGACCGCTTCGCCGAGGTGCTGCACACCCTGGAGGTGGACGCGCCGGTGGCGGCCGTGCCGCTGGCGGGGGCGCCGGCGCTGCTGGGGCAGGCGGGCGCGATTCCGGACCTGACCATCGCGGAGATGCTGGCCGCGCAGGCCGCACACACGCCGGCCCGGGCCGCGCTGACCCACGACGGCGTGACGCTGAGCTACGCCGAGCTGGACGGCCGGGTCAGTGCCGTCGCCCGGGGCCTGCGCGACCTCGGCGCCGGACCGGAGACGATCGTCGGGCTCGCCCTGCCGCGCGGCATCGAGATGGTGGTGGCGCTGTTCGCGGTGCTGCGCGCCGGCGCCGCCTACCTGCCGCTGGACCTGGACCTGCCGGCCGAGCGCCGGCAGGACATGATCGACGACGCCCGGCCGCTGGTCGTGCTGGACTCGCTGGCCGGGCTCTACCAGGAGGTCGGCGAGCCGTGGCTGGCCGACTTCGCCCCGGGCACGCCCGGGCGGCTGGACCGGCCCGCGTACGTCATCTACACCTCCGGCTCCACCGGGCGGCCCAAGGGTGTCGTGACGCCGTACCGGGGGCTGACGAACATGCAGCTCAACCACCGGGAGGCGATCTTCGCGCCGACGGTCGCCGCGGCCGGCGGCCGGGTGCTGACCATCGCGCACACGGTGAGCTTCTCCTTCGACATGTCCTGGGAGGAGCTGCTCTGGCTGGTCGAGGGCCACCACGTGCACGTCGCCGACGAGGAACTGCGCCGCGACGGCCGGGCCCTGGTCGGCTACTGCGCGGAACATCGGGTGGACGTGGTCAACCTGACCCCGACGTACGCGCAGGCGCTGCTGGACGAGGGGCTGCTGGCCGGCGACCACCGCCCGTGCCTGGTGCTGCTCGGCGGCGAGGCCGTCTCCGAGAAGCTCTGGACCGTGCTGCGTGACACCGGGGGCGTGGTCGGCTACAACCTCTACGGCCCGACCGAATACACGATCAACACCCTGGGCGGCGGTACGGCGGACAGCGCCACCGCCACCGTCGGCCGGCCGATCTGGAACACCACCGGCTACGTCCTGGACGGCTGGCTCCGGCCGGTCCCGCCCGGCGTCGCGGGTGAGCTCTACATCGCCGGCGCCGGGCTGGCCCGCGGCTACCTGAACCGGCCCGGCCTGACCGCTGACCGCTTCGTCGCCGACCCGCACGTCGCCGGCAGCCGGATGTATCGCACCGGCGACCTGGTCCGCGAGCGCTCCGACGGCAACCTGGACTTCCTCGGCCGCACCGACGACCAGGTGAAGATCCGCGGCTACCGGATCGAGCTGGGCGAGGTGGAGACCGCCGTCTCCGCGGTGCCCGGCGTACGGCAGTCGGCGGTGCTCGCCCGCGACGGCGCACTGCACGCCTACCTGGTCGGCTCCGTGGCACCCGCCGTGGTGCGGGCCGCCCTGAGCGAGCGCTTGCCGTCCTACATGGTCCCGTCGCTGTACGCCGTCGTGGACACCCTGCCGCTGACGGTCAACGGCAAGCTCGACACCGCCGCGCTGCCCGTGCCGGCCCCGGTGGCCACCGAGTCCCGGCCGGCCGCCAACGACCGGGAGCGCCGGCTCTGCGAGCTGTTCGCCGAGGTGCTGGGCCTGCCGTCGGTCGGGGTCGAGGACGACTTCTTCGACGCGGGCGGGCACTCGCTGACCGCGCTGCGGCTGCTCGGCCGGGTCCGGTCCGAGCTCGGCGGGGACCTGTCGCTGCGGGTGCTCTTCGACGCCCGTACCCCCGAACGCCTGGCCCGGGCCACCACCGGCCCGGCGCGGGCCGCCCTGGCCGCCCGGGCCCGCCCGGACGTGCTGCCGCTCTCCCCGGCGCAGCAGCGGCTCTGGCTGCTCGACCAGCTCGACCCGGGTTCCAGCGCCTACAACTACCCGCTGCTGGTCCGGGTGGCCGGCGAGATCGACGTGCCCGCGCTCTCGCTGGCCCTGGCCGACGTGGTGACCCGGCACGAGGTGCTGCGCACGCTGATCTCGGGCTCGGCGCAGCACATCGCCGAGCCGCCGGCCACGCTGCCGGTGCTGGTCGACGTCCCGGTGGCCGAGCTGGTCGCCCGGTCCTTCGACCTGGCCGCCGAGCTGCCGATCCGGGCCGCGGTCGTCGCCGAGGGCGACAGCACGGTGCTGGCGCTGGTGCTGCACCACATCGCGATGGACGAGTGGTCCGACGGCCCGCTGCTGCGCGACCTGAGCACCGCCTACCTCGCCCGCCTCGACGGCCGGGCACCGGCCTTCACCCCGCTGCCGGTGCAGTACGCCGACTACGCGCTGTCCCTCGCGGACGACCCCGCCGAGCTGGACCACTGGCGCTCGGCGCTGCACGGGCTGCCGGACGAGATCACCCTGCCCGCCGACGCCCCGCGCGGCCCGGGACGCAAGACCGCCGGGCTGGTCCACGCCACCCTGCCCGCCGCGCTGATCGACCCGCTGCGGGAGATCGCCCGCGCCGAGTCGGCCAGCCTCTTCATGGCCCTGCACGCCACCCTGGCCGTGCTGCTTTCCCGGCACGGCGCCGGCACCGACGTGCCGATCGGCAGCCCCACCTCGGGCCGCGGCGACGCCGCCCTGGACGACCTGGTCGGCTTCTTCGTCAACACGATCGTGCTGCGGACCGACCTGTCCGGCGAGCCCACCTTCGCGGAGCTGCTGCGCCGCGTGCGTGCCGCCGACCTGGCCGCGTTCGAGCACGCCGGGGTGCCGTTCCAGCAGGTCGTGGAGCTGGTCAACCCGCCGCGGGCGGCCGGGTGCAACCCGCTGTTCCAGGCGATGATCGGCTACTTCCACCGGCCCGCGGACGCCGGCTCGGTGCTGGGGCTGCCGGCGCTGCCGGCGCCCGAGGTGGCGGCCGACCCCAAGGTCGACCTGAACGTCACCTTCATCGACGGCGGCGCGGACGGGGTCGAGGTCACCTGCGAGTACGACGCGGGCCGCTTCCGCCCGGAGACCGCCCGGCGCCTGCTGGACCGGCTCACCAACCTGCTCGCCGCCTTCGCCACGGATCCGGGGCAACTGGTCGCTTCGGCGGACCTGCTGACCGCCGCCGACCGCGACGAGCTGTCGTTCGCGGCCGGCGCTGTTGCTGCGGCTCAGGCGGCAGGTCCGTCCGATCCGGCCTCGGTTCCGACGCTCGGCCCGTGGTTCGCGGCGCTTTCCCGGCATGACGGTGAGGCGCTCGTGGCCGACGGCGTCAGCTGGAGCTACGCGGAGCTGGACCGGGCCTCCGACGCGGTCGCCGCGCTGCTGGCCGCCCGGGGCATCGGCCCGGAGAGCATCGTCGGCATCAACCTGCCCCGCTCGGCGGACCTGGTGGTGGCGGTGCTCGGCGTGGCCAAGGCGGGCGCGGCCTACCTGCCGCTCGACCCGGCCTTCCCGGCCGCCCGGCTGGCCTACATGGTCTCCGACGCGCGACCGGCCGCCGTCATCGGCGACACGGCCTTCGACGGCGTCCCGGCTCTTGACCTCCGGGATGCGGTGCCCGCCGGCGCGCCGGTCGTGGCGGTCAAGCCCGAGCACGCCGCGTACGTCATCTACACCTCCGGCTCGACCGGGCGGCCCAAGGGCGTCGTGGTCACCCAGCGGGACCTGGCGACGTTCCTGGCCGCCGTACCGCTGGGGGCCGCCGACCGGCTGCTGGCGGTCACCACGCTGTCGTTCGACATCTCCGTGCTGGAGCTGATGGGCCCGCTGCTGGCCGGCGGCACCATCGTGCTGGCCTCGCCCGCGCAGGTCCGCGACCCGCTGCTGCTGGCGGACCTGCTGCGCGAGCAGCGGGTCAGCGCGATGCAGGCGACCCCGTCGCTCTGGGCGGCCCTGCTGGAGTCGTCCGACGTGGACCTGACCGGGGTACGGGCGCTCGTCGGCGGCGAGGCCCTGCCGGCCTCGCTCGCGGCGGACCTGGTCGCCCGGACGGCGGCCGTGGTCAACCTGTACGGGCCCACCGAGGTCACGGTCTGGGCCACCCGCGACGACGTGGACGCGGACTGGGACGGCAGCATCGGGCGCCCGCTGCCCGGCACCACCGTGCACGTGCTCGACGAGCGGCTCCAGCCGGTGCCGCCGGGCGTGGTGGGGGAGCTGTACCTCGGCGGCGCCCAGGTCACCCGCGGCTACCTGGGCCGCCCGGCGCTGACCGCCGCCCGCTTCGTCGCCGCCGCCGGTGGGCAGCGGCTCTACCGCACCGGCGACCTCGTGGTGCTGCGCGCCGGCCGGTTGGTCTACCTCGGCCGGACCGACCACCAGGTCAAGGTGCGCGGCTTCCGGATCGAGCTGGGCGAGATCGAGGCCGTCGCGCTGGCCCACCCGGACGTGACCCGGGCCGTCGTGGTGGCCCGCGGCGACCGGCTGGTGGCCTACCTGACGACGACCGGCGGCACGGTGCCGGCCGGGCTCTGGGACGACGCGCTGCCCGGCTACATGGTCCCGGCCGTCTGCCACGTGCTGGACGCGCTGCCGCTGACCCCGAACGGCAAGGTGGACCGGGCCGCGCTGCCCGACCTCGCCGTCACCGTCGCCGGCACCTCACCCCGGTCCCGGACCGAGGCCACGGTCGCCCGGATCGTGGCCGAGGTGCTCGACGTGCCCGAGGTCGGCGTGCACGACGACTTCTTCGCGCTCGGCGGGCACTCGCTGCTGCTGGTCCGCCTCGCCACCGCGCTGCGGCGGGAACTGGGTGTGGACGTACCGGTGGCCCGGCTCTTCACCGCGCCGACCGTGGCGGGCGTGGCCCGGCTGCTGGCCGACGACGCCCCGGCCGGCGACGCGCTCGCGCCGGTGCTGACCCTGCACCCGGGCGGTGCCCGGCCGCCGTTGTTCTGCCTGGCCCCAGCGAGCGGCCTGAGCTGGCAGTTCGCCGGGTTGAAGAAGTACCTGCCGGCGGACGTACCGCTGATCGGTCTGCAGTCCCCGCTGCTCTCCGGCGGGGAGCTGCCGTCATCGCTGACCGAACTGGCCGAGGCCCACGCGGACCGGGTGGTGGCGCGCCAGCCGAGCGGGCCGATCCGGCTGCTGGGCTGGTCCTTCGGCGGCGCGCTGGCGCTGTGCGTGGCGGTCGCGCTGACCGAGCGCGGCCGTACCGTGGAATTCGTCGGGATGCTCGACGCCCGGCGGGACGCGGCGCAAGCGCCGTCGACGGTCGCGGCCCTGCTCACCGAGATGGGGTACGCGGTCAGCGACCCCGGCCTGACGGTGCTCGAGGCGGTCGGCTTCGTCCGGGCGGCCGGTGGCAGCGTGGCCGCCCTGACCGACGAGCAGATCGCCCTGGTCCTGGAGAGCTACCTGGCCGCGGACCGGCTGATGGCGACGGCGGAGTATCCGGTATATCCGGGAGAGGTGTTCTTCGTCGAGGCGACCGTGCCGGAGCAGGGCTTCACCGGCCGGGCGGCGCCGGCGTGGCGGCTGCTGACCGGCGGCATCGAGGTGCACGAACTCCCGGTCGCCCACTCGGAGCTGCTGGACCCGGCCACCCTGGAACACCTCGGGCCGCTGCTGGCCGAGCGGCTGTGGTGATCAGCGGGGGACCGGCACCAGGGCATCGCCGAGGAGACTGTCCAGGCCCCACACGAGCAGGCTCACCGCGACCCCACTGAGGAAGCCGAGGCCGAGGCCGATCCACCCGGTCAGCCTCGTCTCCCGGCCGAGGGCCCGGGGCGACCACGGTCGTTCCCGGGCCAGCCACCAGAACAGACCCAGGGCGAGCGGCACGCCGGTGACGAGCCAGAACCAGAACCACTTGGTGCCGATGACCGGGTCGGGCGCGGAGATGAGCGCCCAGAGGAACAGCACGCTGCCGGCGATGAAGAGCCCGTTCTGGATCGCCCCGAGGGGCAGCGCGGCGGGCAGCCCGCGGGCATCGTCGTAGGCCCGCAACTCGGCGTCGAGGGCCTCGGCCTCGGGCCCCGAGGACAGCGTCGTGTTCGTGCCGGCGCCTCCGCCGTCGACGGTGGCATAGTGCTGCCGCCCGTCGGTGGTGTGCCATAGCAGCACCGGCCCGGGACCACCCGACGACCGCAGGCCCGACTGGAACGGGTTGAAGTAGCCACCGTCGCTCTCCCACCGGTCGCCCCACTCGAACGACGTCAGCCGGCCGGCCGTCAGGTCGGCACGGGCCTGCGCGGCGCTCGACTCGCCGGGCGCCGACCACCAGGTGATCCCGGCGCAGGCGACCCAGCCGAGCACCAGGACGACCCGAAGCACCTGCCACCAGGAGACCTTCGGCCGGCCGACCTCCCGCACCACCACGTCACCCGTCACGAAGGTCATCGTGGCAGGGGGCAGCAACGCGAAGCGGACCGGGTGGAAGGTGACAACGCATCGTCGTTATCACCAGGGAGACGCTGGTTGCCGCCAAGGGGGACATCCCTGACTTCTGAGCTCGGGATCCGATGTTTTCGGTTCGTGGCGCGCTTCCTTTGTGGTAGTTACTTAGGGCGCAAATCGTGCGCACGGAGCAGAGGATGGTCAGGCGAGTGGAGTTCGTTCGACGCCTAGGGAAGAGCCCTCGGGAGCGCGGGAGTCTAAATAACGTGACATGTCCCGATATCTTCGAGCTGAGTGACGGCTCGTTCGCCGTGATCGGGACCGACATGACCGAGATGCTCGAGGGTGCTCTGCCGAAGGACGCGGGCCGTGCCGACCACGAGCGCATCGTTGTGATCACCCGTGAGACTCTGATCGCCGCGCAGGGCGACATTCCCGTCGTCTGACGCTCACGCCGCCTGGGCCGGGTCGGATCGATCCGGCACCAGGGTGGGTCCGTGGGGAGTGCTTCGCCCGTTCCTCGCCACGACCTTCTCGTACTCGCCGCAGACCTTGTTGACCCGCTGCGCGAAGGCGAATTCCGTGCTGGCGGGGTCGAGTTGCTCGCGGGCGCCTGCCGTGGCGTGCCAATAGGCGCGCATCACGGGGCTGGAGAACAGGTAGCGCAGGCTCTCGTCGATCGCCGCCTCGGTATAGTTCTCGGACTGCAGGGCCCTGAACTGGAACGAATAGATGAGGTTGGCGTACAGGAACTGCCGGTTGACGTTCGCGGGCAGATCGAGATCGATTGCTGGCCAGACGGCCGCCAGTTCCTCGTCATCGATACTCATCTTCACTAGTTGCTGGTGGAGCATGCCGAGGTTGGCATGAGACGTACGCCGGAGTTCCGTGTGATTGTGGGTCAGGAACTGACGCTGGCGCTCGAGTTCCGCGCGGTTCTGCCGGGCGGTGATCACCACCGCGAGCAGGGCGAGGCTGCTGATGATCGAGCTGAGCACGCCGAAGGTCTGGCCCACGTCGCTCCAGGTGCGCCACTCCTCGGAAGCGCCTTGGCGGGCGAGCACGGCGGCGACGCCGACTCCGGCCAGCAGGGTGGCGACCACGATGCCGCAGATGAGCGCCACCCAGGTGGCGACGCGGCTCGCAGTCGTGGTCCGGGGTGATTCGATGCGGACCGTCGGCTCTTTCATGGCGTCACGACCCCCGGGACTCCTGCAGAGACCGTTGCGCATGCGCGACAGCTCGCTTGTTATTCTCTGCCTTCATATTGCATTGTCTCGACAAGGGGCGCTAGCGCATGGGTGATGAATGATTGCCCGGCTGCCGTGTGTCGATTTGCCGGCTGGCAGGTTGCGGGATGGCAATTATCCAGCTGTCATTTCCATTAACGATCATTAAGTGCAGGAATGGTCGCCGTACGGGAACTGAGAATCGGGCCGCGGCAGAATGAGAGCGGGGGCGGCCGATGGCCGCCCCCGTTGGTGCCCGACGCCGGTCAGGCCTGGTTGGACAGGTCCTCGACCTTGGTCGCCGGGTCGCCGTCGGTGGCGGCCTTCAGCTGCGGCACCAGGATGTCCAGCGCGTAGAGCAGCGCGTTCGGGCCGCTGTAGGCCAGCGCGCCGCCCAGCGGGGTGGAGAAGGACGTGTACAGCGTGCGGTCCTCGGTCACGACCTTGAGCCGGCTGAACGCGGGGGAGGCCAGCATGTCCTTCTTGGTGGCGCCGTTGACGAAGAGTACGTCGCGGTCGAGCAGGTCCAGCCGCTCCTCGCTGACGTCCTCGGACTCGGTCTGCGCGGCGAAGCCGAGGGCGTCGAACAGGGCGCGGCGCGGGTCCTTGGCCGGGATCAGCCAGTGCTGGCCCTTCTCCGGGCCGAAGTCGACCACCAGGGTCTTGCCGGCGAACTGCGGGTTCGCGGCCTTGGCCTCATCGATCTTGGCGTTCACCTTGGCCACCAGCGCCTGGGCCTCGCTGGACTTGCCGAGCGCCTTGCCGGTGGTCAGCGTCTGCACGTCCCACGGCGTCTGCTCGTCGGCGTAGTCCGCGGACTGGATGACGGTCGGGGCGATCTGGGAGAGCTTGTCGTAGGTCTCCTTGTTGATCGTCTCGTAGATAGCCAGGATCAGGTCCGGCTGCTGCTTGATGATCGCCTCGAAGTTGAGCTCCGCGGAGAACGTGGTCAGCTTCTTGTCGCCCAGCGCGGTCTTGACCCACGGGTACGTCGGGTATTCGGTGAACCACTCCCGGGTGCTCACCGGCACCACGCCGAGCGCCAGCACCGGGTCCTGGTCGTTCCAGCCGACGGTGAGGACCCGCTCGGGCTGCTTCTCGATCGTGGTGGAGCCGAACTTGTGCGCGATGCTGACCGGGAAGGCCGCGGTGGCCGAGCCGGAGGCGGCGGGGGTGGCGGCCTTGTCCTCATCGGACGCGCATGCGGTGACGGTGGCGGCGGCGAGCAGTCCGGCGGTGGCGACGGCGAGGGCGCGTCGCCACCCACCCAGGCGGCGGTTCATCTATGGGGCTCCTAGCTCAGGGTCCGTTGGATCATTGCTAAGGTTAGGTTAGGCTATCTTTGCTTCCGCGACGGCCCCCGGGCCTCCCTTTTCTGCTCTCGCGGCACCCATCTCAGGAGGACGACACATGCAGCGGACCCTGCTCGGCGGCAAGATCCATCGGGCCACCGTGACCCAGGCAGACCTGCACTACGTGGGTTCGATCACGATCGACAAGACCCTGATGGACGCCGCCGACCTGGTCGAGGGCGAGCAGGTCCAGGTGGTCGACATCGACAACGGCGCGCGGCTGGTGACCTACGTCATCGAGGGCGCGGCCGGCTCCGGCGTGATCGGCATCAACGGCGCGGCCGCCCGGCTGGTCTCGGTCGGCGACCTGATCATCATCATGTCGTTCAAGCAGGTCGACGAGCGCGAGCGCGCCGACTACGTGCCCCGGGTCGCGCACGTCAACGCCCAGAACGAGCTGGTGGAGATCGGCTCGGACCCGGCGGCGCCGGTGCCGGGCGCGGACGACCAGATCTCCGGCAAGGTGCTGGTCCACTGAGCCCCGCGGGGCCGGGGGCATCGCGATGGGCGCGCTGACGATCTGCCGGGACTGCTGCTGCGGCAGCGCCGAAAAACACCCGGACACCGACCACGACGCCCAACTGGAGGCGATCCGCGGCGCGGTGGGCGACCGGCACCGGGTACGCGTGAGCGAGTGCCTGCGCGTCTGCGAACGCTCCAACGTGGTCGTGGTGCACCCGACCCCGGCCGCCCGCCGCGCCGGCGCCCGCCTCGTCCACCTGGGCGACGTCCTCGACGACACCCTGGTCGGCGCGGTGGCCGCCTGGCTGGACGCGGGCGGCCCCGGCCTGGCGGCCGTCCCGGAGCCGCTGACCGAGCGCGTCTTCAACCCGGCCGACTACGCCGACTGATTCCCTATCTCACTGCTGGATCGGGGGCTATTCGCCCGGTTGCTCGCTGCCTTGCGCCTGTTGCCGCACGGCGGCGCGGGGGCGTCGCTCGCCGTAGGTTATTTGCCCGGTTGCTGGCCGCCTTGCGCCTGTTGCCGCACGGCGGCGCGGAGGCGGTCGCTCGCCGTAGGCTGCTGCTGTGTCGGAGGCTGCAGCGGGTCGACGGGTGCTGGTGACCGGGGCGCGGCGGGGGATCGGTGCCGCGATCGCCGTCGAGCTCGCCGGGCCCGGCTGGACGCTGGTGCTGCATCACCTGGACGCGGCCGGCGAGGCCGAGTCCGTGGCCCGGCAGTGCCGGGAGCGTGGCGCCCGCACCGAGATCCTCGAGGCCGACCTCGCCGACCCGGCCGCCGTGTCCGCGCTCGCCGACCGGGCCGGCCCGGTCGACATCCTGGTCAACAACGCCTCCCGCGCCTCGAACGTCGCGCTCGCCGGCCTGCCGCTGGCGGAGTGGCAGGAGACGTTCGCCGTCAACGTGACCGCGCCGATGCTGCTCGCGCAGGCGCTCGGGGCCGGCATGGCCGCCCGGGGCTGGGGGCGGATCGTCAACGTCACCTCGGCGACCGTGGCGCTCGGCGGGCCGTCCGGGCCGTCGTACGTCTCCAGTAAGGCCGCCCTCGTCGGCCTGACCCGGTCGCTGGCCCGGTCCTTCGGGCCCGCCGGGGTCACGGTCAACGCGCTGTCGCCCGGCGCGATCCTGACCGAGCGCGAGGTCGAGATCCTGGGCGACAACCCGCACGCCGGGATCGTCGCCGGCCAGCTCGTGCCGCGCACGCTGCTTCCCGAGGACCTGCTCACCGCCGTCCGTTTCCTGGTCGCCGACGGCTCCGGCGCGATGACCGGGCAGGTCGTCGAGGTCGGCGGGGGACTCGTCCTCGGCTAGCGGTCGGGGTGGCTCGTCAGGTAGCCGCCCATGGTCTTGAAGTATTCCTGCGCCGGCAGCTCCACTCCCTCGTCCGTGCGGACCGAGCGGATCAGTAGCGCCTTGCTGCGCCCGCAGCGGGCCTCCGCGCCGGCCACGATCGCCACGCCGTCGCCCTCGCGGAAGAAGATGCGGCCCGGCGTGCCGCCGTAGACCGCCTGCGAGACCGCGGCCGTGATGATCTCCAGCCGCCGGCCCTTGTGGAAGCAGAACGCCTGCGGGTACGGCGCCGACTGCGCGCGTACCAGGCGCTCCAGCTCCTCGGCCGACCAGCTCCAGTCGATCCGGATGTCCTCCTCCGACCGCTTGTGGAAGAAGCTCGCCTTCGAGCGGTCCTGGGGGACGAAGTCCCGGCGGCCGCTCTCGATCGCCGCCAGGCCGTCGACGGTGATCGGGCCGAACAGCTCCAGCGTCTTGCGGAACAGGTCCGTCGTGGTGTCTGCCGGGCCGACCGGGACGGCCCGCTGCAGCACGATCGGGCCCGCGTCCAGGGTGTCGTCCATCAGGTGCGCGGTGACCCCCACCTCGGGCTCGTCGTTCAGCAGGGCCCAGATCAAAGGCGAGAAGCCCGCGTACGCCGGCAGCAGCGCGTCGTGCACGTTGAGGGTGCCGTACGGCGGCAGGCTGAAGATCCGTGGCGGGATCCAGGTGCGCCAGTTGGTGGCCACGATGACGTCCGGCGCGACCTGCTTGAGGGCCTCGTACAGCTCCTCGTCGTCGGGGCGCTCGCGCAGCAGGACCGGCACGCCGTGGGCCTGGGCCAGATCGGCGACCGAATCTGCCCAGACTTTCTCGTACGCCCCCTCGCCGACCGGGTGGGTGACCACCATCACCACGTCGTGTGCCGAATCCAGCAGCGCCTGCAGGGTCCGGTGCCCCCACGTCTGGAAACCGAACATGACGACGCGCATGAATTTTTCTCCCTCACTCGGCGCTGCGGACGCCCCCGCAGATGCTTAGGTTAGGCTAACCGAAATCTGGGGTCAGGTCGGCCCCGCCGTGGAGGGGACGGACATGTCTGAACCTGAACTCGATGTCGTGGGGATCGGCTTCGGCCCGTCCAACCTGGCCATGGCCATCGCCGTAGCCGAGCACAACGACACGCAGGGCCCGGATCGCGGGGTGCGGGCCCGGTTCCTGGAGCGGCAGGAGGCGTTCGGCTGGCATCGCGGCATGCTGCTCGACGACGCCACCATGCAGGTCTCGTTCCTCAAGGACCTGGTGACGTTGCGGAACCCGACCAGTGAGTTCAGCTTCCTGCGCTACCTGCACAGCCAGGGCCGGCTCATCGACTTCATCAACCACAAGAACCTGTTCCCGCTGCGGGTCGAGTTCCACGACTACTTCGCCTGGGCCGCCGCACAGGTGGACGACCAGGTCACCTACGACACCGAGGTGTTGTCGGTGACCCCGGTCCTGGCCGGCGGCGACGTGGTCGCGGTCGACGTGCTGTCGCGGCACGGCGAGGAACTCAGCACCCACCGCGCCCGGAACCTGGTCATCGGCACCGGGCTGCGCCCGCGCCTGCCCGAAGGCGTGACGGCCTCCGACCGGGTCTGGCACACCAGCGACCTGCTGCACAACATGCCGAAGCTGCGCGGCACCGAGCCGCGCCGGATCGTCGTGGTCGGTGCCGGGCAGAGCGCGGCGGAGGCGGTCGCGACGATGCACCGTGAGTTCCCGACCGCCGAGATCTGCGCGGTCTTCTCCCGGTACGGCTACTCGCCGGCGGACGACAGCAGCTTCGCCAACCGCATCTTCGACCCGGCCGCGGTCGACGACTTCTACGACGCGCCGGAGCACGTGAAGCAGCAGCTCATGGGCTACCACGCCAACACGAACTACTCCGTGGTGGACATGGATCTGATCGACGACCTGTACCGGCGGGCGTACCAGGAGAAGGTGCTCGGCAAGCAGCGGCTGCGGATGCTCAACGTGTCCCGGATGACCGAGGTGGCCGACGGTCCGGACCAGGTGGTGGCGAGCGTGCGGTCCCTGGTCACCGGGGAGACCACCCGGCTGGCGGCGGACGTGGTGATCTGCGCGACGGGCTACCACCAGGCCGACCCGTACGCGGTCCTCGGTGAGCTCGGCGACCTGTGCCACCGGGACGAGGAAGGCCGGCCGAAGGTGGACCGCGACTACCGCGCGGCGACCGACCCGCGGCTGCGGGTGGGCATCTATCTGCAGGGCGGCACGGAGCACACCCACGGCATCACCTCGGCCCTGCTGTCGAACACGGCCATCCGGGTCGGCGAGATCCTCGACTCGGTGGTGACCCGCCGGACGGCGCCCGCCCTGGTCGGCGTCTAGAGCGAATATATATTTTACCGATCACATATTCATGCGTAGGATCGGCCGATGTCCGATCTTGCGCACAACGATCAGGTGCCGCCCGCGCTCGGCGCCGCCCAGGTAGAGCGGTCGGCCCAGGTGGAGCGGTCGGCTCAGGTGGAGCGGTCGGCTGCGGCCGCGTGGCCGGCCGGTCGCTCCGAGACCGTGGCCGGATGGCTGCTGCGCCATACGCCCGGCGTCGCGCGGCAGCGTTCCAACTCGGCGCTGCCGCCGGCCCCGGAGCTGCACCCGGAACGCACGCTGGACGCGGTCGAGGCCTTCTATCGGGCGGCCGGCCTGCCGGCCCTGGTCCAGGTCAGCCCGGCCGAGCGGCACTTGGCCCTCGACGCGGCGCTGGCCGCACGCGGCTACCGCCGCGCGGCACCCACCCTGGTCCTGACCGGCTCGGCCGCCGAAATCATCACCCGGACGGCCGCAGCGACGCCTACGGTGGCGGCTGGTCTTCCCGCTGGGCCGCCTGGGGTGGTGGCTGGTCTTCCCGCCGGGGCGGACGTGGTGGCGCCTGGTCTTCCTGCCGGGGCGGACGTGGTGATCGATGGGGCTGCCGGGGCCGCTTGGTTGGCCGCCTATCAGGCGCTCAACGGTCCGGCGGACACGTCGCCGGTGGCCGAGCGGGTGCTCGCGCGCGTGCCGTCCCCGGCCGGGTTCGTCCGGATCGCGGTGGGTGGCAGGGTCGCCGCGATCGGAATGTTCGTGACCACCGGGGAGTGGGCCGGGGTGTTCTGCATGGCCACCGACCGCGCCTACCGGCGCCGGGGGCTGGCGCTCGCCGTGCTCGGCGCCGGGGCGCGCTGGGCGGCGGCCCACGGCTGCGCCGGGCTCTACCTTCAGGTGGAAGAGGACAACAACGCGGCCCGTTATCTGTACGCCCGGGCGGGTTTCACCCATTCGCACAGCTACCACTACCGCGTTTCCGGATTCCATGGCAGTTGAGATTGCGCTGCGTCAAGACTTGATCTCCGACAGTGGTGAATATAACTCTGCGTGACGGATTGTGAGGGGTCTGGTAAGACTATTTTCCACAGTCGACTAGTCCGATTAGTCAGTTCGCAGTGTGATCGTTGTCTTGCAGCGTGTCGGAGAGCAAACTTTCGTCCGCGCGTCCGCCCCCTCCCCCAGGCGCGAAGGAACCCATATGACGCAGTCCCGCCAGCCCCCTCCCACCCAGCACGCGCGCAAACGCAGCCCGCTCCCGTGGCTGATTTTCGCCGTGCTTGTCGTCGTCGCCGGCATCGTTCTGGTGCCCAAGCTGCTCGACGACAACAGCGCAGACACCGGGCCGGAGCCCGTTGCCGCCGAGGAGCAAGATCCGCTGCTCGTCGCGGTGCAGAAGTGCGATCCCACCAAGAAGGACGTGAAGCTCTCCGACGGTAACCGCAAGCTGACCGCCAACGGAGCCGGGGAGAAAGCCACGACCGGTCTCTCTGAAAGCGCCATGACCTGCGTCTTCGAGGCTATGCAGGTGCCCGGCCAGCTGAGGGAGCGGATGTACAGCACGGTCGCGGCCGACGGCCAGTTGCAGGGCGACTGGCCGGGCTTCACGGTCGTCTGGACCAACGACAAGGCCAAGGGTCTGAAGGTGACGGTCACCCGAAACTGACGGTCGCGCGGAAACGGGCCCCGGCCGGCATCGGTCGGGCCCGTTCCGGCTGCCCGGCTACAGCGACAGCGTGGCGGTCAGCCGCGGGTCGTCCAGGGCGTGCGCCGCGGTCACCGCGTAGGTGCCCGGGACCGAGTGCCAGCCGGCGTCCCAGACCTGCCAGGTGCGCGGCGGCAGCGGAACACGGACCGTCACTGTCTCGCCGGGATGGGCCTCGACCGGGCTGAAGCCCGCCAGCCACCGCGCCGGCCGCTCCGGCACCACGCCGGCCGGTCCCACGCCCAGCGGCGGCTTGCCCTGCGCCCCCGCGTACACCTGGACCACCTCGCGGCCGAACCGGGCGCCCGTGTTCGTCAGCGTCACCACCGCCTCGGTGGCCGACACCGCCAGCGTCTCGTACTGCCAGGTCGTGTAGCCCAGGCCGTGGCCGAACGCGTACAGCGGGGTGGTGCCCGCGCGCTGCCAGGCCCGGTAGCCGATGAAGACGCCCTCGTCGTAGCCGACCCGGCCGTCGCGGGGGACCACCCGCAGGATCGGGCAGTCCTGCTCGCGGCGCGGCCACGTGGTGGGCAGCCGGCCGCCGGGCTCCGTGACGCCGAGCAGCACGTCGGCCAGCGCCGCACCGGCCTCCTGGCCCGGGAACCAGGTCAGCAGCACCGCCGCGACGTCGCCGGCCCAGGGCAGCAGCACCGGCGAGCCGGCGTTGACCACCACGATCGTGCGCGGGTTCGCCGCTGCCACCCGTACCACCAGCTCGTCCTGCCGGCCCGGCAGCGAGAGTGACGTGCGGTCGAAGCCCTCGGACTCCACCTGCTCGGTCGTGCCCACGACGACCACCGCGACGTCGCAGGAGGCCGCGAGCGCCACCGCCTCGGAGATCATGCTGTCGGCGGAGACGCCCGGCGCCAGGTGGCCCAGCGTCGCACTGACCGTGTGCGCCATGCCGGGCTGGATGCTCTGGCGCAGCACCACCTCGACCGGCACGCCGGCCGTCAGCCGCGCGATCGCCCGGTGCTCGCGCGGCGAGAGCAGCAGGTCGGCGCGGGTCGCGCCGGGCGGATGCAGCGTGCCGACATAGAGCTGCCGCGCACCCACCCGCAGGTCGAACGAGCCGAAGCCGGACACCGCGAACGTGTGCTCGCCGTCCTGCTCGGGGGTGAACGTGGTGCGCATCTCCAGGCCGGTGACGACGGCCGGGTCGAGGCCGCCGGGCAGGTCGCCGATCCACCGCACGGCGGCCGAGCCGACGGTGAACCGGTGCCCGGCGCCCAGCAGCTCGATCGACGCCGGCTGCGGCAGCGCCGGCAGGAACGGGCGCGGGTCGGCGCCGACCGCGTGCACGACATCCACCCCGGACAGCGCCCGGGTGAGGCCGTCCAGCGGGGAGATCACGTGCGGCGGGACCACCTGCGCGCTGCCGCCGCCGAGGACCCGGGCGTCGGTGGCCAGCGCGCCGATGACGGCCACCCGGGTCAGCGCCGCCGCCTCCAGCGGCAGCGTGAAGTGCTCGTTGCGGGCCAGCACGAAGGACCGGGTCGCGACCTCGTGGGCCACGGCGTCGCCGTCCAGGTCCGGCGGGGGAGTCAACACCGCCGGGGGTACGCCGTCGAGCACGCCGACCCGGCCGGCCAGCCGCAGCACCCGGCGTACCTTGTCGTCGATCAGCTCCTCCGCGACCTCGCCGGCGCGCACCGCCGCGACCAGCCGCGCGCCCCACGGGTTCTCCAGCGCCGGCATGGCGATGTCGAGCCCGCCGAGCGCGGCGGCGACCGTCTCCCGGGCCGCCCGCCAGTCGGAGACCACGATGCCGTCGAAGCCCCACTCGTCCTTGAGCACCTCCGACTGCAGCCGCCCGTTCGAGGCCATCGGCTCGCCGTTGACTCCGTTGTAGGCGCTCATCACGCCCCAGCCGCCCGCCCGCACCACCCGCTCGAACGGCGCCAGGTACAGCTCGCGCAGCGCCCGCTCGCCGATCCGCACGTCGACGGTCATCCGGTCGGTCTCGAAGTCGTTGCCCACCAGGTGCTTCACCGTCGTGCCGACGCCGTGCTCCTGCACGCCGACCACGAAACCGGCCGCGATCTCGCCGCTGAGCAGCGGATCCTCCGAGTAGCACTCGAAGTGCCGGCCGCCCAGCGGGGTGCGCTGCAGGTTGACCGTCGGGCCGAGCAGCAGGTGCACACCCTTGCGCCGTGATTCCTGGCCGAGCAGGTGCCCGGCCCTGCGGGCCAGCGCCGGGTCCCAGGTGGCGGCCAGCGCGGTCGGGCTGGGCAGGGCGATCGACGGGTCGTCGGGGGCCCAGCCGGTGCCGCGGACGCCGATCGGCCCGTCCGACATCACCAGCGAGCGCAGCCCGATCGCCTCGATCGCGGGCAGGGACCAGAAGTCCTGGCCGCCCAGCAGCGACACCTTCTGTTCGAGGGTCAACCGGGCCAGCAGGTCATCCATGGAAGCGCTCCCATCACGTCGGCTGGGGAGATCCTACGTGCGCAGATAGGAGGCGCCGTTGAGGTCGATGATCGTGCCCGAGGCCCACTCCGCCTCGCTGGAGGCCAGCCAGTGCACCGCACCCGCGATCTCCTCCGGCCGGGCCACCCGGCCGAACGGGCTCTGCGCCCGGATCGACTCGCCACGCTCGGACTTGAGGTGCTCGTTGGTCATGTCCGTCTCGACGAAACCCGGCGCCACGCAGGCCACCGCGATCCCGTACGGCGCCAGCGCCACCGCCAGGGACTGCGCCATCGAGTTCAGCGCCGCCTTGCTGGCGCCGTACGCGGGTTGCTGCGGCTCGCCCCGGAACGCGCCACGCGACGACACGTTGACGATCCGGCCGCCACGCTCCCGCATGTGCTGCGCCGCCGCCCACGCCGCGTTCGCCGCGCCGAACAGGTTCACGTCGAACGTGTCGCGCCACATCGCCTGCCACTGGTCGTAGCCGGTGCCGAAAACCGGATGCGGGGCGTCCGCCCGGCCGTACGCTCCGGCGTTGTTGACCAGCACGTCCAGGCCGCCGAGCCGGTCCGCCGCGGCATCGACCATGGTCCGCACCGCGACCGGGTCGGCCAGATCGGCCCGGACCACGACGTGGCCGCTGCCCGGCAGCTCGGCCGCCAGCTCCTCGGCCAGCTCGGCCGAGTCGCGGTGGTGGATCGCGACCCGGTCGCCGGACGCCGCGAACCGGGTCGCCACCGCCCGTCCGATGCCGCGGGAGGAACCGGTCACGAGGATCGCCCGTCCTGTCATAACCTCACTCTAGGATCTTCGTCGTGGACAACGACTGCCTGTTCTGCCGCATCGCCGCCGGGGAGATCCCCGCGACCGTCGTGCATGAGACCCCCACCACGCTGGCCTTCCGCGACATCGACCCGAAGGCCCCGGTGCACGTCCTGGTCATCCCCAAGGCGCACCACCGCGACGTGCTCGCGCTCGCCGGCGACCCGGGGGCGGCCGCCGACGTGCTGGCCGCCGCGGCCGCGGTCGCCGAGGCCGAGGGGCTCACCGGCGACGGCTTCCGGCTGATCTTCAACACCGGCGCCCACGGCGGTCAGGACGTCTTCCACGTGCACGCGCACGTCGTCGGCGGCAAACCGCTCGGCCCGATGGTCTCTCGGTGACGCCGCAGCAGCGCCTGGAGCGCGCGGTGCGCAAGGTACAGGCCGACGCCCGGGTGCCCGCGCTCTCGGTCGCCCTGCACCGCGCCGACCGCGACCTCTGGACCTGCACCGTCGGCACCTCCGGCAACCCGGAGCACCCGCTGGAGCCCGGCAGCCGGTTCCGGATCGGCTCGGTCACCAAGACCTTCACCGCCGTACTGGTCATGCAGGCCCGCGACGACGGCCTGCTGGAGCTCGACGACCCGATCTCGGACCACCTCGACGTCCCCGCGCACGGCACCGCCACCATCCGCCGCCTGCTCTCCCACACCGCCGGCTTCCAGCGCGAGCCGCACGGCGACGTGTGGGACGTGCTGGTCGCGCCGGACGACGCCGCCCTGCTCGCCGACCTGGCCCAGGCCGAGCGGGTGCTGCCCAACAACCGCCGCTACCACTACTCCAACCTGGGCCTGGCCGTGCTCGGTCAGCTCGTGGCCAGGCTGCGCGGCGGCACCTGGGCGTCGGTGCTGCGCGAGCGGATCCTCGAACCGCTCGGGCTGGCCTCGACCACCGTCGAGCCGACCGCGGCGGCCGTCGTCGGCTATCTGGTGGACGCCTACTCCGACGCCGCCCGGCCCGAGCCGCAGCTCGACCTGGGCGGCGCGGGCCCGGCCGCCCAGCTCTGGAGCACCGCCGGCGACATGGCCCGCTGGGCGGCGTTCCTGGCCGCCCCGGAGCTGGTCGACCCGGGCGCGCTGGTGCTGGCGCCCGAGACGGTCGACGAGATGCGCTGGCCGCAGACCACCACCGACGACACCCTGTGGGCGGCCGGCTTCGGCCTCGGCCTCATCCTGGCGCCGCAGGGCCGCCGGGTGATGCATATCGGGCACGACGGCGCGATGCCCGGTTTCCTCGCCGGCGTCTACGGTCGGCGCGGCGGCGAGGGCAACCCGGGCGCGCTGGGCGCCGCGGTGCTGGGCTCCTCCGGCACGGCCACGGAGATCAACGACCTGGTGCACGAACTGCTCGCGCTGGCCGTCGAGGCCGACCCCGCCGAGATCCCGGCCTGGTCGCCGGGGCGGGCCGCGCCGGAGGCCTACTCCTCGGTGCTCGGGCCCTGGTGGGGCGAGGGCTTCGCGCACGTCTTCAGCTGGCACGACGGCACCCTGCAGGCCCGCGCCGTGGACGTGCCCGCCGACCGGCCGCCGTCGGTCTTCCGGCCGCTGCCCGACCAGCCGGACGTGCTCCGGACGGTCTCCGGGCGCGAGGCGGGGGAGCTGCTCAGGCTGTCCCGCGACGCCGGCGGCCGGGTGGTCCGGATGCACTGGGCCACCTACCGGTTCACCCGGGTCCAGGAGACGTTCGACGGCGTGCCGGTCTCGCGGGGCTGACCCGGTGCCCGCCGGCGGACGGAACAGCCGATAATGGCCTCGGCGCGGGTACCGCCGACCGGATACGATGGCACGACTCCAAGGCGGCCGCCGACCAGGCAGCACGCTCCAGCGGGACGAGAATGAGAGCAGGTGGCTGAGGCCTCACGGCCGCCCCTATGACCGGCACCGATCCCAGCAACGCTGCCGCTCGGGTGCAGACCAGGATTTCGGTCTCCGACCCGAAGATCATGGTGAATCTCCTCGGCGCCAAGGACGAGATCCTGCGGCTCATCGAGCGGACCCTCACCAGCGACGTGCACGTCCGTGGCAACGAGATCACCATCACCGGCGCGCCCGCCGACAACGCCACCGCCGAACGCCTTTTCTCGGAGCTGATCGAGCTGATCGAGAAGGGCGAGACGCTCAGCGTCGACGCCGTCCGCCGCACCGTCGCGATGCTCGAGCAAGGCACCGCCGAGCGCCCCGCGGAGGTGCTCACCCTCAACATCCTCTCCCGGCGCGGCAAGACCATCCGCCCCAAGACACTCGGCCAGAAGCGATACGTCGACGCCATCGACGAGAACACGATCGTCTTCGGCATCGGCCCGGCCGGCACCGGCAAGACCTACCTGGCGATGGCCAAGGCCGTGCAGGCGCTGACCGCCAAGCAGGTCAGCCGGATCATCCTCACCCGCCCGGCGGTCGAGGCCGGCGAGCGGCTGGGCTTCCTGCCGGGCACCCTCAACGAAAAGATCGACCCGTACCTGCGGCCGCTGTACGACGCGCTGCACGACATGCTCGACCCCGAGCAGATCCCGCGCCTGATGGCGGCGGGCACGATCGAGGTAGCCCCGTTAGCCTACATGCGGGGTAGGACTTTGAACGATGCATTCATCATTCTGGACGAGGCGCAGAACACCACGCCCGAGCAGATGAAGATGTTCCTGACCCGGCTCGGTTTCGGTGCCAAGATCGTTGTCACCGGTGACGTCACCCAGGTCGACCTGCCCGGCGGCACCACCAGCGGGCTGCGCATCGTCCGGGAGATCCTGCGGGGCGTCGACGACGTGCACTTCTCGGAGCTCACCAGCTCCGATGTCGTCCGGCACCGGCTGGTCGCCGAGATCGTCGACGCGTACGCCCGCTTCGACGCCGAGCAGGAACAGCAGGCCACGCAGTCCGTCCATGCCGTGCCGGGCCGGGCCGCCAGCGGTGGCCGCCCGAACCGCCGGCGCTGATAAGGGGTTAAGCACTACATGTCCATCGAGATCGCCAACGAGTCCGGAGTCGAGGTCGACACCGACGCGATCCTGGCGGTGGCCCGGCACGCGCTCGAGGAGATGGGGGTCAACCCCCTCGCCGAGCTCTCGATCCTGCTGGTCGACATCGACTACATGACCGAGCTGAACCATCGCTGGATGGGCAGTGACGGCCCCACCGACGTGCTCGCCTTCCCCATGGACGAGGGCAGCATCGACCACGGTCCCGGCGAGGCCGGTACCGGTGAGCCGGCGCTGCTCGGCGACATCGTGCTCGCGCCCGAGGTCGCGGCGAAGCAGGCCGCCCCCGCCGGGCACACCCCCGCCGACGAGCTGCACCTGCTCACCGTGCACGGGGTGCTGCACCTGCTCGGCTACGACCATGCCGAGCCCGAGGAGGAGCGCGAGATGTTCGCGCTGCAGGCCAGGCTGCTGCAGAGCTGGCGCTCCGGACGGCGGGCCGGCTGATCCCCGTGGAGCCGTCCTTACTCGCGGCGGGAGCGGCCAGCGGCCTGCCCGACGTGCAACTGGTCACCTACGCCGCGGTCCTGGTCTTCCTGGCCGGCCTGGCGTCGATGACCGACGCGGCGCTGGCCGCGGTCTCCTCGGCGCGCGCCGCGGAGATGGCCCGCGACGGTCAGCGCGGCGCGGCCGCCCTGGAAGCCGTCGCGGGTGACGTGGTCCGCCACCTCAATCTGTTGCTGCTGCTCCGGCTGCTCTGCGAGCTGACCGCGACCACGCTGGTCGCGCTCGTCGCGGTGGACAGCTGGGGCGTCGGCTGGCGCGCCGCGCTGGTCACGGCCGGCGCGATGACGCTGGTCAGCTTCGTCGTGGTCGGCGTCGCGCCGCGCACGGTCGGGCGCCAGCACGCGTACGCGGTGGGCAAGGCCGCGGCGCCGCTGGTCCGCTGGCTCGGCCGGGTGCTGAACCCGCTGGCGTCGCTGCTGATCCTGATCGGTAACGCGGTCACGCCCGGCAAGGGCTTCCCCGAGGGCCCGTTCGGCAGCCAGGTCGAGCTGCGCGAGCTGGTCGACCTGGCCGAGCAGCGCGGCGTCGTGGAGCACGGCGAACGCGAGATGATCCACTCCGTCTTCGCGCTGGGCGACACCATCGCCCGCGAGGTGATGGTGCCGCGCACCGAGATGGTGTGGATAGAAGAGGCCAAGACGCTGCAGCAGGGGCTCTACCTCTTCCTGCGCTCCGGCTTCTCCCGCATCCCGGTGATCGGCGAGAGCGTGGACGACGTGCTCGGCGTGCTCTATCTCAAGGACGTCGTCCGCAGCACCCAGAACGGCGACCCGGCCGCCTCGGCCATGCCGGTCGCCGAGCTGATGCGCAACGCCACCTTCGTGCCCGAGTCCAAGCCGGTCGACGACCTGCTGTCGGAGATGCAGGCGGCCCGCACCCACCTGGTCATCGTCGTCGACGAGTACGGTGGCACGGCGGGCCTGGTCACCATCGAGGACATCCTCGAGGAGATCGTCGGCGAGATCACCGACGAGTACGACGTCGAACGCCCGCCCATAGACCATCTCGACGGCGGTGCGGTGCGGGTCACCGCGCGGCTGCCGATCGAGGACCTCGGCGAGATCTTCCACGTCGAGCTGCCGGCCGACGAGGTGGAGACCGTCGGTGGCCTGCTCGCACAGACCCTGGGCCGGGTGCCGATCCCGGGCGCCTCCGTCGACGTCGGCGGCCTGCACCTGATCGCGGAGGGCACGACCGGCCGCCGCAACCGGATCGACTCGGTGCTGGTGTGCCGCGTCGAGCCCGCCTCAGCCGTCGCTGAGGACACCGAGAACGCCCCCGAGACCGAGGAAAGACAGCACGCTGATGCCTGACCAGACCAGTTCCGCCGGATCCGTTGTCCCCGCCGCCGAGGGCGAACTCACCGCCGAGGACGCCAAGCTGGTCACGTTGGCCCGCGGCGCCCGCGCCCGGGTGGGCGCGGTCGAGGGAGCAGCGGTACGTGACCAGGACGGTCGCACCTACGCGGCGGCGACCGTCGTCCTGCCCAGCCTGTCGGTGACGGCCCTGCAACTCGCGGTGGCGTCGGCGGTGGCGGCGGGCGCGACAAAACTGGAAGCGGCGGCGGTGGTGACGGAGGCGTCAACGCTGGACGGCGCGGGGCACGCGGCGGTGCGCGACCTGGCAGCCGACGCCCCGGTGCACGTGGCGTCCCCGACCGGCGCCCTGCTGGGCACGGTGACGGCGTGACCGCCACCCCGGAGTCGAGCCGCGCGAAGGCGGCCGGCGGGGATGGCCGGAAGGCTGGGGTTCGCGGTGACGGCGAGAGGACGGCTGCGGCTGGTGGCTCGCGGGCTCGGGGGAGCGGTTCGGCGGCGGCGGGTGACGGGCGGGTTCGGGCGAGCGGTTCGGCGGCGGCGGGTGACGGGCGGGTTCGGGCGAGCGGTTCGGCGGCGGCGGGTGACGGGCGGGTTCGGC